>DATJDE010000227.1:0-11799 GCA_035497595.1 Rhizomicrobium sp.
TGGGTTTTGGAAAGGTCGAGGGCGCGCAGCTTGGGGTCGAGGCGCGGGGCTTCGGACAGAATCCAGTCTCCGCCCACGGTGAAACGCAATACGTTCTCGCGCTGTTCTGTTTTGAACCAGGCGCGCTCTTCCACGGGGCGAACGTCGGCGAGTGTTACCATGCGGTACTCGGTCTCGGGGGCAGTGCGATCTTGCTGGCGGGTAATGACACATATCCTGCCACAGATGGGAACTCAGAACGTGGCCATTCGCTCCGTTTATTCACTTCTGGCCACGAGATCGGGCCAGAAGGCGCGATAGCCCCTTTTGGCGACGGTTTTTCCGAGACTTTCGGCCCAGTGCCGCTCATTTCCCGCTTCGCTCTGCCAGGCCCAAAGGCGGGTGGTGAGAGGGTGGAGGCTATATTCGGCGGTGAAGCCCATGGCGCCGTGGACCTGGTGGGCAATGCCGGTGGCGGTGCGGGCGGCGCGGTTGGCGCGCAGTTTGGCAGCCGCGATCTCGAACCCGGCATCGCCCTGGTCTCTGGCACGGAAGGCAGCGGCGGCGGCCATGCCTGCGGCGGCGGTTTCTTCGGCGAGGATGGCAAGCTGTTGCTGGATGGCCTGGAACTGGGCGAGCGCCCGACCGAATTGTTGGCGCTCTTTTGTGTACTGGACGCTGAGGTCGAGCGCGTGGGCGAGGGCGCCTGCGATCTGGGCCGTGCGGAGCAAAGCGAGATCGGCAAACAAGTTGGTTTGGAAGCTTGCTGTTTGCACGGGCGCGTTGGTGAAATGGAGCGTGTCGCGTGGTTCGCTGGCCGGGTTTTGATGGGGCTCGATTTTTGCGTCGGCTGTGTTCAACAGCAGGAGCTTGCCGTCCTCTGCGGTGAGGACGTGGGCGGCATCGCGGCCCCAGGGGACGAAGCGCAAAGTGCCGGTGAAGTTGGTGCCGGACAGGGCGCCTTGTGCGTGGGTGGCGATTGTCACCATGGCATCGGGCGAATCGAGCTTTGCTGTCTGCGCCAGATGGGCGGCGAGGATCGCTTCCGGCAGCGGGGCAGTGGTGGCGTGGTGGCCGCAGGCCTCGATCACCACAAGGGCGTCTTCCCATGTGCCGCCGAAGCCGCCCGACTCTTCGCTGGTCAGCACTTTGGGCAGACCGGCTTCGGTAATGGCTGGCCAGATCTCGGCAGGCGATTTACCTTTGGCATCGGCCAATACGCGCGCGGTGGTGTCAGCGAGCAGGGTGCGTAATTCGTTCATCTAAGGCCAAGCTCCCGTGCGATGATACCGCGCAGGATTTCGCGCGTGCCGCCGCGCAGCGAGAAGGATGGCGCGCTTTGCAGCAGGTAGGTGAGGGTGTCGTCGAAGGCGGTGCCGCTTTCGAGCAAGACGTCTGCGCGTGTGTTGGCTTGCACCAGGCGTGGCAGTTCCTGTTCGAAGCTGGTGCCCAGATCTTTGACCACGGTGGCTTCGGCGGTGGGGTCTTCACCGGCTGCGAGTTTGCCCATCACCGACATCGACATTTGGCGCAAGGTCCACATTTCGGCGGTGAGACGGCCCAGCAATTGTTGTTCAAGTTCGGTCGGGTTTTCGCCGGTGACGCGCAGGAATTCCAGAAACAACCGGATGCTGGACAGATAGCGTTCGGGGCCACTGCGCTCGAAAGCCAGTTCCGCCGTGACCTGTTTCCAGCCGCCGCCTTCATCGCCGATCAGCATGCTGTCGGGCACGAAGACATCGTCGAAGAAGACTTCGTTGAAATGGCTTTCGCCGGTGATGTTGGCAATTGGTTTGACCGTCAGGCCGTCGCTTTTCATATCGACCAGCAACTGGCTCAAGCCGGCATGGCGGGTTTCGGCTTCTCCGGTGCGGACCAGCGTGATCATGTAGTGGGCGTGTTGGGCTGTGGAGGTCCAGATTTTTTGGCCGTTGACGCGCCAGCCGCCTTCGACTTTGCGCGCGCGGGTGCGGACGGAGGCAAGATCGGAGCCGGAACCCGGTTCGCTCATGCCGATGCAGAAGAAGGCTTCCCCCGCCGCGATTTTGGGCAGCAGGGTTTGGCGCTGTTCTTCGGTGCCATAGCGCAGGATCAGCGGGCCGCTTTGCCGGTCTGCCACCCAGTGAAGGCCGACCGGGGCACCCGCCACCAGCATTTCCTCTATCACCACATAGCGTTCGGCGTAGCTGCGGGCATGGCCGCCATATTTTTTGGGCAGGGTCATGCCCAGCCAGCCGCGCGCGCCCAGCTTTTTGCTGAACGCGGCATCGCCGCCCGACCAGGAGCGGGATTTTTCCGCCGCTGTCGCGGTGGGCATTTCGGCCGCCAGAAAGGCCCGCACCTCTGCCCGCAAGGCTTTTGCGGAGGGCGGCATCTCAAACGGTGTGAAGTGAAATTTGCGCAATGATGTATCTCCTGCGCCATTGTGGCGGGACGTGCATGGCTGTGCAATCGGCTGTGTGAACTGTTTGACCCTGAGCAAATGCCAGAGTGGATGTTTGCAGCGGCGGCACCAGCCGCCCTGTGAACACCGCGTGCATATGGGGATGTAAAGAGAATGACCGCAGGAGCGTTGCGCTGCAAGGGGGCGGCGAAAATAATTACGCAGCTATCGAACACAGCTATGTTCAGCTTTGGAACATTCGCCAGGAGAGTGCCATGGAGTATGTACGGCTCGGAAAAACGGGGCTGAAGGTTTCGCGCATCTGTTTGGGGACGATGACCTATGGCTCACCCAAATGGCGGGACTGGGTGCTGGACGAAGCCGCATCGCGCCCGTTCATCAAACACGCATTGGAGGCCGGGATAAATTTCTTCGACACCGCCGACATGTATTCCGATGGGGCGAGTGAGGAGGTGGTGGGCCGCGCGCTCGCCGATTTTGGACCGTCGCGGGAAAACATTGTGGTGGCGACCAAGGTGTTCAACCCGATGGGCGACGGTGTGAATGAACGCGGTCTTTCGCGCAAGCACATCCTGCATGCCATCGACAATTCGCTGCTGCGGCTGAAGATGGATTATGTCGATCTGTATCAGATCCACCGCTTCGACTATGGCACGCCGATCGAGGAGACTATCGAGGCGCTGCACGATGTCGTGAAGGCGGGCAAGGCGCGTTACATCGGGGCGTCTTCAATGTTTGCCTGGCAGTTTGCCAAATATCTTTCAACGGCCACTGTGATGGGCAAGACAAAATTCGTTGCGATGCAGAACCACTATAACCTCGTCTATCGCGAAGAAGAGCGCGAGATGATGCCCTTGTGCCGCGCTGAAGGGATTGGCGTTATTCCGTGGAGCCCGCTGGCGCGCGGATTTCTGGCGGGCAATCGCAGGCGGCAGGACAAGGGGGAGACTACCCGCGCCAAGAGCGACGCCTTTGCCCATCAGCTTTATTATAACGATGGCGATTTCGCGGTGGTGGACCGGGTGAGCGAAATAGCAGCTCAACGCGGTGTGCCCAATGCGCAGGTGGCGCTGGCCTGGCTGTTGGCGCAGCCGGGCGTGACATCGCCGATTATTGGCGCGTCAAAGCCGCAGCATCTGGACGATGCAATCGCGGCGGCTTCGCTCAAACTCTCCGACGCAGAATTGAAATCTCTGGCCGAGCCTTACACGCCGCATCCGGTGTTGGGGCACAGTTGAAGGCAGGCAAGCGGGCTTTGATGGCCCGCTTGCCTGTTCGTTTTATTTCGGCTGAGGCAGGGCCGGAGGCGTTGTGCTGATCGGCCAGGTCTGGGTGTTGGCCCTGGCTTCCTGCGTCCAGCCGCCGCCGAGCGCTTGATAGAGCGCCACATTGGCTTGCAGGCGGGCAAGGCGTGTCTGCACAAGCTGGTCTTCGGCACTGAACAGGGTTTGCTGTGCCTGAAGCACCACAAGCAGGTCGGCCACGCCTTCACGGTATTGGATTTCGGAGATGCGCAACGCTTCACGCCCGTTATCGACGGTGATCTTCAGATAATGCTCTTGATCGGCGAGCGAAGACACGCGGCCGAGCGCGGATTCCACATCGGTGAAGGCGTTGAGCACTGAACTGCGATAGGTCGCAATCATCTCAAGCTGCTGGGCCTTGGCCAGGTCGTTTTGGGAGGCGATGCGCCCACCGTCGAAGATGGTTTGCAGCACCGATGCGCCCACCGAATAAAGCAGGGTCGAGCCGTTGAACAGCGTGTTGACGGCGCCGCTGGCGAAGCCGCCGGAACCGCTAAGCCCGACCAGCGGAAAGAAGGCGGCGCGTGCGGCATCCACATTGCCATGGGCGGCGGCGAGGGCCGCTTCCGCCTGTGCAACATCGGGGCGGCGCAGCAGCAGGTCAGACGGCATTCCGGGCCGCAATGGCGGCGGCTTCACCGCGGCCATTGTTTGGGCATCGACATCGAAGCCTTCGGGCGCGCGGCCAATGAGAACGGCCAGCATGTAGCGCGCTTCGCGTTCCTGCTGGAGGAGTCCTGGGATTTGCGCCTGTTGGGCTGCGACCTGGGCTTGTTCCTGCGCCAGATCGAGATTGGACGACACGCCGTTCTGGACTTTGGCGCGCACGATTTCGAGCACGCGGTTGATCGCGTCCACATTCTCGCGCGCGATCTTGATGCGTTCGCGCAAGGCAAGCACATTCACATACGCGCTCGCGGTGTTGGATTGCACTGTAAGCGCCACAGTCTGTTGCGCGTAGCGGCTGGAGCGCAGCGAATCTTCCGCAGAGAAAAAGGCGTTGCGGTTACGGCCGAAAATATCCAGCTGGTAGCTTGCGTCGAGGCCAAGATTGAAGCTGTTGGAATGGGCGAACCCGGTTGGTGCACCGGCGATGGTGCGGGCTTGCGATCCTTGGCGGTTCGCATCGAACCCGCCGGAGATGGAGGGGAAGAGCGAGGACCGGGCGATGCCGGCTTGCGCTTCGGCCTGAAGGACACGGGCATAGGCCGCAGCGATGTCGAGGTTATTGGCCTGCGAGGTGGAGACGAGCCCGGCAAGCTCGGGGCTGCCGAAACTGTTCCACCATTCGGCCTGCGGCCACACCGCGGCATCGGCGATGATCGGGGAGGTGAAGGTCGCTGGCACGTCGGTAACTTTGAGCGCCTGTGGAACGGGGGTGGCGCAGCCAGCGGCAACAAGGGCCAACACGCCGACAGATGCGGACATTAAGAATCGGTTCATTAAAATTACTCGCTTGCGAGGGCTACGACAGGGTCAAGCCGTGCTGCTTTCATAGCCGGTGCGAAGCCGAACACAAGCCCCGTTGCCACCGCACAGGTGAACGCCAGCACCATTGGTAATCCGGTGAAGGCAATAGGAGTCCCAAACGCCTGAATAATCAATCCGGTTCCCACCCCGCCCAGAACGCCCGCCACGCCGCCTATGCCGGAGACCACGGTGGCCTCTGTCAGGAATTGCTGGAGGATGTCACGGGTGCGTGCGCCGGTGGCCATGCGGATGCCGATTTCGCGGGTGCGTTCGGTCACGCTGACCAGCATGATGTTCATCACCCCGATGCCGCCGACCAGCAGCGAAATGGCAGCAACTGAGGCCAAGAGGATGGTGAGCGTGTTCTGGGCGCTGGTGATGGTGTCCAGCAGTTCGGTCATGTTGCGGATCTGAAAGTCTTCCTGGCCGTTGTGGCGCGCGAGCAGGGTTTGGCTGACTTGCGCCTCCACCTCGCTCATCACCGACAGATCGTCGACGGAGACGGTGATGGAGCGCACGAATTGCTGGCCGAAAATGCGCAACATGCCGGTGTTGAGCGGAATGAAGATCACATCATCGGCATCCATGCCGTAGCCGGTGGCGCCTTTGCTCGCCATCACGCCGATCACCTGAAACGGCACATTGTTGATGAGGACATATTGGCCGATGGGATCGCCCCCGTTCGGCAACAGGTTCTGCACCACCGTTTGGCCCAGCACCGCGACAGAGGCATAGCTTGCTTCATCGGCGTCATCGAGAAAGGTGCCGCTGTCGACGGCCCAGCTTTTCACCGTGGCGTATGATGGAATCGTGGCATCGATCTGGGTTTGATAATCCACATCGTTGAGCCGCACGGTGGCGTTGCCGGTGATCTCCGGCACGGCGGCGGACACATGGGGAAGCTTGGCGAGGGCTTGCGCATCTTCTGGCGTCAGGGTGGCGATGGAGCCGTTATAGCCGCGCATGTTGCGGCCCGCCGGGCGCACCATCAGCAGGTTGGTGCCCATGGAGCCGATCTGTTCGACCACCTGCTGTTTGGCGCCTTCCCCCAGCGCCATCATGGCGACGACCGAGCCGACGCCGATCACGATGCCGAGCAAGGTGAGCACCGTGCGGAAGATGTTGGAGCGCAACGAGCGCAGCGCCATGTTGGTGGCTTCGCTGAAGCCTTGCAGGGTCCAGCCGGTTTTTTCTTCTGGGGCAAGCGCGGAGCTGGCCGCGGTGGCGGTGCTGTGCGTGGTGTCGGACCCGGAATCGGCGATGATGTGACCGTCTTTGATTTCGATCACGCGGCGGGCGTGGGCGGCGACGGATTTGTCGTGGGTGATGAGGATGACGGTGTGGCCGTTGGCGGCGAGATCTTTCAGCAGCGCCATCACCTCCTCGCCACTTTTGGAATCGAGTGCGCCGGTCGGCTCGTCGGCGAGGATGGTGCGCCCGCCATTCATCAGCGCCCGCGCGATGGAGACGCGCTGTTGCTGGCCGCCGGAAAGCTGGTTGGGCTTGTGGCTCAGCCGGTCGGCAAGGCCGAGCGTGGTGAGAAGCTCTTTGGCGCGGGTGTGGCGTTCGGACAGTGAGAGGCCCGCATAGATTGCGGGGATTTCGACGTTTTCGGTCGCGCTCGCGGTACCGATCAGATTGTAGCTCTGGAAGATGAAGCCGAAGCCTTCGCGGCGCAGCCAGGCGAGCTGGTCGCGGTCCAGATCGGCCACATCCTGACCGGCGAAGGCGTAGGTTCCGCTGGTGGGTTTGTCGAGGCAGCCCAGAATGTTCATCAACGTCGTTTTGCCGGAGCCGGACTGGCCGATGATGGCGACGAATTCGCCCGGATAAATATCCAGCGTAATGCCTTGCAGGGCGTGCACTTCCACCTCGCCGCCGCCGGTGACGAAGGTTTTTGCGACACCGTGCAGCGAGATCAGCGGCTGAATGGCTGCCATCAAATGCGCCCCATGCGCGGGCCACCTGGTCTGCGCGGCGTGCTGCTTGATCCGGCGGCTTGCGCTTTGCGTCCTGCAACCACGGTCTCCCCGGCGGTGAGGCCGGAGGTGATTTCCGCCGACACGCGATTGCTGACACCCACAGTCACCTTGCGGTGCTCAGGCTTGCCGTTCGTGCCGATCACCCGAACAGAGGCTTGTTTCATGCCTGGTGTCCATGGCTTGCCGCGGCCACCACGCAAGGCGGCAACCGGCACCGTGATCACGTTCTTTGCGGAATCGATGATGAAGAAGACCTGAGTGGTCATTTGCGTCATCAGCGCGTGATCGGGGTTGGCGACGTTGAAGGTCGCTGTATAGAGCACGACGTTGTTGGTGACGGTGGGGGTTGGCTGGATCTGGGTAAGCGTGCCGCGCCATTTGCGGCCGGGATTGCCGAGCGTAGTGAAATAGGCAGCCATCCCCACTTTGAGCTTTGGCACATCCGCTTCCGACACCTGGGTCTGCACCTGCATGGTGTCGAGATTTGCGATGCGCAGAATGATCGGGGCCTGCTGCACGGAGTTGATGGTCTGGCCTTGTTTGATCAACACCGAAACGACGGTGCCGGACATGGGCGCATCGATTTTTGTATAGCCGAGCGTGGTGAGGTCGCCGCGCAGTTGCGATTGCGAGGCGGATATTTGCGCCCTCAGGGAGGCGATGCCTGCGATGGACGATTTGGCGCTCTGGTTGGCGGCGTCAAATTCGGACGCGGAGGTGGCGTTGGCCGCGAGCAGCCGCCTCTGGCGTTCGAGGTTGGCGGTCGCCAGTGCGGCTTGGGCTTGCTTGTCCTGTAACTGGGCTTGCAGATTGGCGAGATTGCCCTGATCGACATCGACCTTGGCTTTGGCGATCAGCGGGTCGATCTCGGCCAGCAATTGGCCTTTCGTCACATTGGAGCCGATGTCGACAGTGAGGGTTTTGAGCTGGCCGGTCGCCTGGGCACCGACATCGACAAATTCCAGTGGCTGGATATTGCCGAGCGCAGTGACGCTGTTTTCAATATCGCCGCGTGCAGCCTTGACGGTGAGGAGGGCGCTTTCATCCGCAGCGTTCAAGGCGTGCAGATACCAGCCGCCTGCCGCGATCAGCAGGGCCAGGGCGGCGCTGATGAACGGGTGGCGGCGCACTGCGCCAAGGCCGCGCGTGCTGGCGTCTGCCATGCGGGCGCGTGGGCTGGGGCGCTCTTTGTTGCGCGGTTCGGCGGCCGGTTTCGTGTCAGTCAGTGTCGTGTCGGTCATTGTCATACCACTCTCCCCGCCGGACGGCCGACGGTCTTCATGTCTAATCTGCTTATCCAGGCAACGCGGGGGAAGGGCTGCGGTGCCTGTTAGTTGTAACAAGGTGTCGCCAAGGTGACGGGTGCGGGGTGTCGCGACGATTTTTGCAGATGTGCGCCAAGCCATTGAAAGATTGACGGATCAAACCAAAAAAAACGGGCCGCGTGGGAACGCGGCCCGTTGGCACCTGTGATGTGGCGGCTGATCAGGCGCCGCCGCGACCGCCCTTGCGGACGACTTTGAAACGTTCGAGTTGCATGCTGGCAAGGCCCATATTGGGGTCGATTTCCAGAGCCTTCTGGAAGTCTTCATAGGCAGCCCGGGTATTGCCCAGCGCTTCGTTGACAATCGCCCGATCATAATAGGCGACGGCGGGCTTGGAGGCGCCCAGTGCGATGCCTTTGGTAATGTCGGCGAGGGCGGCTTGATAACGGTGCAATGAAATCAGCACCGCACCGCGATCCACATAGCCTTCACCGAGCTGGTCGTTCAGCTTGATGCCCGCATTATAATCCGCAAGGGCGCCATGCAGATCATCGATCCGGCCCTTGAGAATGCCGCGATTGATCAATGTCGCCGCGCGGTCCTGGATGGACAGTGAGATGTTTTCGAGCGCCGAGGTGCAGGTGGTGACGCCCTTGATCGGGTCGCCATCAAATTCCGCGGCTTTGTAACAGTCGGATGCGGCACCGCCGCCCAGAACGGTGACAGAGGCATTGGCAGGTGAGATGAAAAGAAGACCAAGAATCGCCAAGCCAGAAAGGTTCAGTCGATTTGCAGAGACCGTGCGCAATTTCATAAGTCCCTCCCCTAAAGTAGCGGTGGATAGTTGCACGAAAGCCGCATTGGGTCCATGGCAGGAATAAGGTATTTCCAAGGCAACACGGCCCTTAAAACGTTCTGCGCTCTGACAAATTCTGCGTACGGGCTTTTTGTGAATTGTCGCGCGTTATCAACCTCCAACGCCCTGTAAAGGAGAAATTATGTCCTGGCCCGCGCTCGCGCCGTTGCTGCTTTTATGTGTCTCAAATGTGTTCATGACTTTTGCCTGGTATGGCCAGCTCAAATTTCCCACCACCTCGTTATGGGTGCTTGTGCCGGTGTGCTGGGGGATCGCGTTCTTTGAATATTGTTTTGCGGTGCCTGCCAATCACTATGGCCATCAGGTCTATTCGGCGGCGCAGTTGAAGACGCTGCAAGAGGTCATCACGCTGGTGGTGTTCGGGATTTTTTCGGTGACCTATTTGGGAGAGGCGCTGAAGTGGAATGATTTCGTCGCCTTCGGCTTTCTGGTGTGCGCCGCATTTTTTGCGTTTCACAAATGGAGTTAGGCGCGCCGAAAAAAAGGCGGCCCGATAGGGCCGCCTTTGTATTGCCAGATAATCAGGCCTTGCGACGGCGGGCGGCGAAGAGGCCGCCAATGCCTGTGCTCAGCAGAAAAAGTGTGGCCGGTTCGGGAACGCCGGTATCACCGCCGCCGCCAGAGATGACGAACTGGTTCGCGAGCACGGCGGGTGTTCCGTTGATGCCACCGCCCGTTGGGTCGGTATAGATGTCTACGACCTGGTTGGGGTTGTAGCCGGTGATGTAGGTGAGGAAGGTCGAGGTGTCCCCATCTGTGAAGGGGAAGGTCACACCCGCATCGATCGGGTTGCCTGATCCGATAGGCCCTACGTCATAGTGGAATTGCGGGCCGTATCCGCCCACGGCGCTTGCTGCGCCGGTCAGCAATCCCATCGCCGAGAAGCCTGCCGAATTGGAATCCATCGCCATGACAGCACCATTGAACTCGCCGATATAGCCGTGATGGCTGGCAGCGGCATAGGTTGCTGCATTGGTGAAGAGCCGATCGAGATTTGCGTCATAGACGTCGCCTGTCGTGGCACCGAAAAAGTTGTCGGCCGCGTCATTTGTGAAGATGGCGACGCCACCTTGTGTTGCTCCGCTTCCGACATAGGTTTTGACGTTCGCGGCGGCGGCGGCGCTCATGCTGGTGCCGAAGCCGGAATCGTAGCGGCTGACGATCAGGGTGTCGTAGGCATTAAGGAACCCTGCCGTTTCGAGCTGGGTGGTAGTGACCAAGGTGTAATGGCCGCTTCCAAATTTGTTGTCGAGGCTGGTCAGAATGCCGTTGCCGCCGCCACCGGCGGAGGTGTTTCCATCCAGCCAGACGGCGAAGGTAGGGTCTGCAGATGCAAGTGTTGGAACTATTATAGCTGCAACGCAGAGTGAGGCAGCTAGAGCTTGTGCTTTAAGCGAAATGCTCATGGGAACCGCTCCTGATGTAGCGTTAGAAATCTGCACAACGCGTGTTGCCGATCTGTTGGAGCAACTGTTGTGCCAATTCAGGATTGGTGTGTGCGGATAAACGTTTATTCAGTTGTGGATGAGATGTCGTGCGGAATGTGTAATCGCACAGAACAGTCTTGAGAAAGAGTTCCGGAAATTCTGTAAACGGCTTGTGATACGTACATTATTATCATTTCAAATTTCTGCGCAGTGAGCACTTTCGCCAGGCAGTGAAACAGTGCAACACACTCAGAGTTCCATCATTTGCGGGCGAACGGGTTTTCGCTGAAATATTCTACTTTGTGCAGTGCAACGTTGAGCGCGGGATTGGCGCCGAGATAGAGGACCAGCGTCATCTGTTTTGTTTTCGCGTCCCATTTCATTTGTGGGGCGATGCCGCTGGGCTTGCGAAAGGTCTTGCCGTCGAAATCCATTGTGCGGGGTTCGACGCTGCCCCAGCCGGAGGCAAGGCGGGCCATCATTTCCTCCTGAATGGATTGGCGGTCGGCGGCTGTCGCGTCGGGCGCGATGTTGGAGGTGTTGGGGGCGCTGACACGGATGAGCCCGGTTTTGCCGATTTCCAGCCAGGCCGCGATGATGGTGGTGGGGCTTTCATAAACGCCTTCCCACCGGCCTGTGGGCGGGGCGGGGCGGCTGCAGGCGGTGACCATGAAGGTCATCAGCGCGATCACGAGTGTGACGTAAAGGGCTTTTGGGGCGTGGGGGGCGAAAGCGGGCGGGCGCATGGCTTCCTCTCTGCCGACTCGGGGCTCGGACCGGGGTAGAATAGGGCTTTACGGCGCTATTCGCATGGCTGATGTGACGTTCCCGCCCTTGCACGAAAAGATGGGCAGATTATACCCGACCGCTCGCTGTCTATGGGATTTGCCATGTCTGCTTTGCCCCCAGGTTTTCTTGCCCAGTCGCTGAACCGGATTCAGCCGTCGCCTACCATTGCCGTGACGCAGAAGGCGCGCGATCTCAAGGCTGCCGGGCGCGACGTGATTGGGCTGGGCGCGGGCGAACCTGATTTCGATACGCCGGACAACATCAAGGAAGCGGCCATCGCCGCCATCAAGCGGGGCGAGACC
>DATJDE010000228.1:0-13842 GCA_035497595.1 Rhizomicrobium sp.
AACAGAAGGTGCCCGATGAATATCTTCGCGCCGGTCGGGCGTGCGGTTCTGGCATTTTTTGCAATGGTCGGCCGTCTTGCGGTGTTCACCGGCACGACACTGGTCCATTGCGTGCGCCCCCCGCTCTATTGGCAGCTCCTGCTGAAACAGATGTTTCGCATCGGCTGGCTGTCGCTGCCGGTGGTCGGGCTCACCGCGTTCTTCACCGGCGGTGTGCTGGCGCTGCAAATCTTTATCGGCTCCTCGCGCTATGGCGCGGAAGCCTTCGTGCCGCAGGTCGTGGCGCTCGGCATCTGCCGTGAACTGGGGCCGGTGATTGCGGGCCTGATGTTTGCAGGGCGCGTCGCCGCCGCCATCGCCGCCGAAATCGGCACCATGCGGGTGACCGAACAAATCGATGCCTTGAGCACGCTTGCCACCAACCCGTTCAAATATCTCGTGGTGCCGCGGGTGCTTGCCGCCGTCATCGCCATGCCGCTTCTGGTCGCCATCGCTGACGCGGTGGGCATTTTCGGCGGCTACACGGTGGCGACGCAAAGCCTTGGCTTCAACGGCTATGTCTATCTCAACAATTCGGTGAACTTCCTCACTCATCAGGATGTGTTCTCCGGCCTTATCAAGGCAGCCTTTTTCGGCCTCATCGTGTCGCTGATGGGCTGCTATCACGGCTTCAATTCACGCGGCGGCGCGCAAGGCGTGGGTGCGGCGACCACCGATGCGGTCACCTCCTCGATGATCATGATCCTGGCCGCCAACTACATCCTCACCTCCGTCCTGTTCGAGACCTGAGCCCATGAGCGCAGAAACCAGCGAGCAATCCCCCAAAGTCGAATTGCGCGGCGTGAAAAAACGCTTCGGCCCCAAAGTCGTGCTCGATGGCATCGACCTGAAGATCACGCGCGGCGAATCCCTTGTCGTGATCGGCGGTTCGGGCACCGGAAAATCGGTGATGATCAAATCGGTGCTCGGCATCGTGCGCCCCGAAGAAGGGCAGATTTTCGTCGATGGCGAAGAGGTGACCAAACTGCGCGGCAGCGCCCGCGACGAATATTTGAAAAAATTCTCCATGCTGTTTCAGGGCGCGGCGCTGTTCGATTCCCTGACCATCTGGGAAAATGTCGCCTTCGGCCTCATTCAGGGCCGCGGCATGAAGCGCAAAGAGGCGCGCGACATCGCGATGGATAAACTCGCCAAGGTCGGTCTCAGCGCCGATGTCGCCAATCTTTCCCCCGCAGAACTTTCCGGCGGCATGCAAAAGCGCGTCGGTCTCGCCCGCGCCATCGCGTCGGATCCCGAAATCATCTTCTTCGACGAACCGACCACCGGGCTCGATCCCATCATGGCCGACGTCATCAACGATCTGATCGTCTCCACGGTGAAAGACCTCGGCATCACCACCCTGTCGATCACCCACGACATGGCCAGCGCCCGCAAAATCTCCGACCGCATCGCCATGCTCTACAAAGGGCAAATCATCTGGCAAGGCCCCACCGCCAACATCGACAACAGCGGCAACGACTACGTAGACCAATTCATCCACGGCCGCGCCACCGGCCCGATAAAAATGGAAGTCAGGGCCTGATACGCGCTTTTGAAAGCAACTCGAATCTTCCACCCTCCCCTTGAGGGCGGAGGGTGCGCCAGCGTACCGACATCGAAAAATGCGAAGCATTTTTGGGGAGGGGTCCAAGTACCAAACCAGAGTGCACCGTCCCCCTATCACTCGCCGCCCAACCAAATTTCCCCCCGCCCAAATCCTGCGCTAGACAGGCCCATGGCCAAATCCACCGTCTCCTTCGTCTGCCAATCCTGCGGCACCAGCCACACCAAATGGGCCGGCCGCTGCGATGCCTGCGGCGGCTGGAATACGCTGGTCGAAGAAGGCGCCCCCCCACCCATCGGCGGCGGCGCGCGGCGCAGCGGCAAGGGCCGCCGTTTCGCCCTCGAAGACCTGAAAACCACCGATGAAGCCCCGCCGCGCCGCCCCACCGGGGTCGCCGAATTCGACCGGGTCTGCGGCGGCGGCCTGGTGCCGGGCTCCGCGCTCTTGATCGGCGGCGATCCGGGTGTCGGCAAATCCACCCTCATTCTTCAGGCGCTGGCGTCCTACGCCAAGAACGGCGGCAGCGCGGTCTATATTTCGGGCGAAGAGGCGATGGCGCAGGTCCGCATGCGGGCCGCCCGCATGGGCCTGTCCGATTGCCCGGTCCAGCTCGGCTCGGCCACCTGCATCGAAGACATTCTCGCCACGCTGGAATCCGCCCCCACCCCCGGCGTCGTCGCCATCGATTCCATCCAGACGATCTGGACCTCGGCGCTGGAAGCGGCCCCCGGCACCATCGCGCAGGTCCGCACCGCCTCCTTCGATCTGGTGCGCTACGCCAAATCCTCCGGTGCGGCGGTGCTGCTGATCGGCCATGTCACCAAGGATGGCCAGATTGCCGGCCCCAAGGCGGTCGAACATCTGGTCGATGCGGTGCTCTATTTCGAAGGCGAGCGCGGCCACCATTTCCGGGTGATGCGGGCGGTGAAAAACCGCTTCGGCCCGACCGATGAAATCGGCGTGTTCGAGATGACCGGCAGCGGCCTTGTCGAAGTCGCCAATCCATCCGCCCTGTTTTTGGGGGATCGCTCCTCCCGCTCGCCCGGAGCTGCGGTTTTCGCGGGGCTCGAAGGTACCCGTCCGCTCTTGGTCGAAATTCAGGCATTGGTCGCCCCGGCCAGCTATGGCAGCCCCCGCCGCGCCGTGGTCGGCTGGGATACCGGGCGGCTGGCGATGATTCTGGCGGTGCTGGATGCGCGGGCAGGGCTGGGAATCAGCGCCCATGATGTCTATCTGAATGTGGCAGGGGGCCTGAAGATCGGCGAACCCGCCGCGGATTTGGCTGCCGCTGCCGCCCTGATCTCCTCCTTCTCTGGCGAGGCTTTGCCGCCGGAGACGGTGTTTTTTGGGGAATTAAGCCTTTCGGGCGATGTCCGGCCCGCGCCGCAAACCGAATTGCGCCTGAAAGAGGCCGCCAAACTCGGTTTCACCCGCGCCTATGTGCCCGATGGCACAAAGACCGATGCGGGGCTGCAACTGGTGCCGGTCAAATCGGTGCATGAATTGCTGGCACTTGCCAATGTCGCAGGGCAGGGCCAGAAAAAACCAGGCGGCATGGTAGAATAGACTCATGGACGGTTCGGGCTTCACCTTCGTCGACATTCTGGTGGTCCTGATCATGCTGGGATCAGCCGCTTACGCGACCTATCGTGGCTTCGTCTCCGAAACGCTGGGCATTTTCGCCTGGGTGGCGGCGGTTTTCGCGACGCTTTATTTCGGCCATATCGCGGTCGATCTGATCAGCCCGCATCTGTCGCCTGCCTGGCTGGGCGCGGTGCTCGGCTATCTGGCGGTTTTCGTGGTGGTGCTGGTGCCACTGGAGTTCCTCAGTCATCGGATCTCCCAATCCGTGCAACGCTCCCCCGTCAGCGGGCTCGACCGCGTGCTCGGCCTGTTATTCGGGCTGGTGCGCGGCGCGGTGGTCATCGGGCTGCTCTATTTCGCCTTTTCGTCCTTCCAGCCGGTCAAAACCCAGCCTGACTGGATGGTAGAGGCCCGCACCTTCCCCTACATCCAGGAGGCGAGCGCGGCCGTATTGTCGCTGGCGCCAGCCGATACCGGCGTGCGTATCGTCGATAAAGCCCGGAAAATCCGCAAAGACGCCGTTGCGCGCGGGCAAAGAGCGGGCTCTGCGCCGCACGCCAACACGGACAAGAAGAAAACCTATGGCGCCGACGAACGGCGCGCGCTAGACACCCTGATCGAGAACACAGATACACCCGAAGACGGAAAACCATGACCGGACTTCGCGACGACACGCCGTTCGACGGCGATACGCTGCACGAAGAATGTGGAGTGTTTGGCATCTACGGTCACCCGGATGCGGGTGCGCTGTCGGTGTTGGGTCTGCACGCGCTTCAACATCGCGGCCAGGAAGCGGCCGGCATCGTCACCTATGACGGCACGCAGTTCATCGCCGAGCGCCATCCCGGCCTGGTGGGCGATGTGTTCGGCAAAGGCAGCCTGCACGCGCAAAAGCTGAAAGGCTTCAACGCGCTCGGCCATGTGCGCTATTCCACCACCGGCGGCACCAGCGCGCGCAACATTCAGCCCATGTTCGCCGATCTGGCGGCAGGCGGCCTCGCCCTTGCCCATAACGGCAATCTCACCAATGCGCGCACCTTGCGCGAACGCCTGGTGCAGGACGGGGCGATTTTCCAATCCACTTCCGATACCGAAGTCATCATTCACCTCGTTGCCCGCTCAACCTTCGGCCCCATCGTCGACCGCCTGATCGATGCGTTGAAGCAGGTGGAAGGGGCGTATTCGCTGGTGGCGATGACGGCGAAAAAACTGATCGGCGTGCGCGATCCGTTTGGCGTGCGCCCGCTGGTGCTGGGCGAGCTTGATGGCGCGCCCATCCTCGCCTCCGAATCCTGCGCGCTGGATATTATCGGCGCAGACTTCGTGCGCGATATCGAGCCCGGCGAAATGGTAGTGATCTCCAAGGAAGACGGGATCGTCTCCTACCGCCCCTTCGTTGTCGAACCGCAGCGTTTCTGCATCTTCGAATATGTCTATTTCGCGCGCCCCGATTCCACGGTCGAAGACCGCAATGTCTACGAAGTGCGCAAAAGCATCGGCGAAGAACTGGCGCGCGAGGCCCCGGCCGTCGCCGACATGGTGATCCCGGTCCCCGATTCCGGCGTGCCAGCAGCCCTTGGTTTTGCGCAAAGCTCCGGTATCCCGTTCGAGCTTGGTATCATCCGCAACCATTATGTCGGGCGCACCTTCATCGAACCGTCCGACCGCATCCGCCACTTAGGCGTGCGCCTCAAGCACAATCCCAATCGCGCCATGCTGCGTGGCAAGCGGGTGATTTTGGTGGACGATTCCATCGTGCGCGGCACCACCTCGAAAAAGATCGTGCAAATGGTGCGCGATGCCGGCGCCACCGAAGTGCATTTCCGCATCGCCAGCCCGCCGACCAAACATTCCTGTTTCTACGGCGTCGATACGCCGAACGAGGAAGACCTGCTCGCCCACCGCATGTCGGTGGAAGAGATGCGCAGCTTCATCAATGCCGACAGTCTCGCCTTCATTTCGATGGATGGCCTCTACCGCGCCACCGGCGAGGCCGCGCGCAACAACGACGCCCCGCAATTCTGCGATGCCTGCTTCTCCGGTTCCTACCCGATCGGCCTCACCGACCTGACCGGTGGCCGCAGCGAAACCCAACTCTCTTTGCTCGCCGAAGTCGCCTAAACCCGCCCCTGTCATGGCCCGCCAAGTGCGGGCCACCCAGCTGACATTTGCTCCATGCCGCAGCAATGCGCGCAAATGGGGCCTTCAATCCGGTCTCCACACATGCCAGCCTGCACAATCCCCCGGCCCGGCACTTTACGGAAGAACGCATGACGGAAAAATCTCTCGCAAATCGCGTCGCGCTGGTCACCGGCGCCTCACGCGGCATCGGCCGGGCGGCAGCCCTGGCGCTCGCAGCAGAAGGTGCCCATGTCATCGCGCTCGCCCGCACCGTCGGCGGCCTTGAGGAACTGGATGACGAGATCACCGCCGCAGGCGGCAGCGCCACCCTGGTCCCCGTCGACCTGAAAGATTTTGACGCGCTGGACCGGCTCGGTGCTTCCATCTTCGAACGCTGGAAAAAACTCGACATCTTCCTCGGCAATGCCGGTGTGCTGGGCGTGCTCACGCTGGTCTCCCACCTCCAGCCGAAAGCCTTTCAGGAATTGCTGGACGTGAATGTCACCGCCAACTGGCGCTTGATCCGCTCGCTCGACCCGCTGCTCAAACTGTCCGATGCGGGGCGCGCGCTGTTCATCTCGTCCACCCTCGCGCAGCAAGCCCGTCCCTTCTGGGGCGGCTATGCGATGAGCAAGGCCGCGCTGGAATCGCTTGTGCTCACCTATGCGGCGGAATGTGAAACCGGCAAGGTGCGGGTCAATCTGCTCAACCCCGGCGCCACCCGCACCGCAATGCGCGCCAAAGCCATGCCCGGCGAAGACCCCGCCACCTTGCCGACCCCGCAGGACATCGCGCCCCTGATCGTGAAAATGCTCTCGCCGTCCTTCACCGATAACGGCACGCGCATCAATTACCGCGACACAAAATAGAGCAGGGGCTCAATCCTTGGCGTAAGGATTCTTCGAACTGCGCAACGCAAAGCGCATCGGCACGCCCTTCAAATCGAAAGCCTTGCGCAATTCATTGGTGAGATAGCGCAAATAGGACTCCGGCAGCGCCGCCAACTGATTACCGAACAGCGCGAATGTCGGCGGCCGCGCCTTGGCCTGCGTCATATAACGAATCCGCACCCGCCGCCCCTTGATCGCGGGCGGTGGATGGCGCGCGAGCGCATCTTCTAGAAAACGGTTCAACGCAGAGGTGGAAACGCGGTTGTTCCAGATCCGGTCGGCTTCCAGCACGGCGGCCATCATCCGCTCGATGCCTTGTCCGGTGATGGCCGACACCGTCACCAGCGCCGCCCCCGAAATCTGTGGCAGCAAACGGTCCAGCTTTTCGCGTAAGGATTTCAGCGCCTGATTGCGCTCCTCGATCAGGTCCCATTTGTTGACCGCAAACACCACGGCGCGCCCCTCATTGGCGATCAGATCGGCGATCTTCAAATCCTGGCTCTCAAAGGGCTGCGTCGCGTCGATCACCACAATCGCGCAATCGGCAAAGCGAATGGCATCGAGCGTGCTGCCGATGGAAAGCTGTTCCAGCGCGTGGCCCGCAGCCTTCGCTTTTTTGCGCAAGCCCGCGGTGTCATGCAGCAAAATCTTGCGCCCGCCGCTTTCATAATCGACCGCAATCGAATCGCGGGTGATCCCGGCCTCAGGCCCCGTCAGGGCACGGTCTTCGCCCAGAAGCGTGTTGAACAGGCTCGATTTTCCGACATTGGGCCGCCCCACAATGGCCAGCCGCAACGGTCTGTCTTCTTCAGCCTCTTCGTCCGGCAGCTCTTCGGCAAAGGGGGCAAGGGCCTCTTCCAACTCGCCAATGCCCAGCGCGTGCTCTGCCGACAGCGCAATCGCCTCGCCAAAGCCCAGCCGATAGGCATCTATCAGCCCATCATTGCCCGATAACCCCTCGCATTTGTTCGCGGCCAGCACCACAGGCTTGCCGCGGCGGCGCAAAAGATCGGCGATGATCTCGTCACCTGCGGTCACGCCTGCGCGCGCATCGATCAAAAACAACGCCACGTCCGCATCGTCGATGGCGGTCAGCGTCTGCTCTTTCATGCGCGCAAGCAGCGTACCGGGCTCGTCATCCTCCAGCCCGGCGGTATCGATCAGCCGCAAGTCCAGATTGCCCAGCGTGCCTTCGGTCACCCGCCGGTCGCGGGTGACGCCGGGCTCGTCATGCACGATTGCGAGCCGCTTGCCGGCAAGCCGGTTAAAGAGGGTGGATTTGCCGACATTGGGTCGGCCGACAATTGCAAGGGTAAGGGCCATACCGGGTATCTAGAGCGTTTTACGCCGAAGTGGAAACTTAGGCCCGGCGTCAGCAACGAACGGCGCTCCAGGCGCTATTTCAGCGCCAGTAATTCTGCATGCTTGGTCAAAAGATACAGCGTGTCATTAGCGACGATCGGCGCGATCATTGAACCGCCGTCAAATTCCTCGGTTCCCAGCACTTTGCCGGTATAGGGCGAGACAGAGGCAATCACCCCCGTATTCGACACCACGATCAGCCGGTTCGACACCAGCACCGGCCCCGCCCAGATGACGGCGCCCGCTTTTTCGTCCGGGTTCTGCCAGCGGTCGAGCTGGGTGATCCATTTCACCCGGCCGTCTTTGCGCTGCAAACAGATGACCTGCGCATCGATGGTAACCACATAGACAAAATCGCCCGCGGCCCACGGCGTCTGAATTCCGGCAATGTCGCGCGACCAGATGCGCTCCCCGGTCGACAGGCTGATCGCCGCCATCACGCCCGAATGGGAAATCGCAAACACCATGTCCCGGTCCACCACAGGGCGGCCTGCAATATCGTCCAGCTCCGAAAGCGCCGTCACCTGGCCCGAACGGGTCAGCATGTCGTTCCAGGCCGGGCGGCCGTTCTGCACGCGGATCGCGTATAATTCGCCGGAGGTATAGGGCACGATGACAAATTCACCTGCCACCGCCGCCGAGGTGCTCGACAGAATCCCTGCGGATTCCGAAATCCCCTGATGGTCCCACAATTTGCGGCCATCGCTCTGGGCCAGCGCGACAAAGTGATTGTCGCCCGACGAGATGAACAGCCGCCCGCCATTGACCACCGGCGCGTTCACAATCGGCACGCCCAGTTTGTTGGTCCACAGCCGCCCGCCATTCTGCGCCGACAAGGCCACGACCTCGCCAAAGCCGGTAGAAGCGAACAGCCTGCCATTTTCATACGCGATGCCGCCGCCAAACCCCTTGGTCGGATCGGTCGCGTTGCTCTTGCCCAGCAGCCCCAGTGACGCATCGTTCCAGAACGTCGCCTCGCCGCCTTTGGGCGCCAGCGGCTTGCTCCACAGCAAGGTGCCGTTGTTGGCGTCGAACGCATACACCGTGGCCGCCGCATCCAGCACAAACACCCGCCCGCCGCCCATCACCGGCGGCGCCGTCAGGCGCGAGGCTGACGACGAGCCCTTGCCCGCATCGGCGGTCCATATTTTGCGCAAAGGCCCTGGCGCCATCAGGTGATACATCGCATTGGCGGCATAGCCACCCGGGTTGGGCCATTCGGAATTCACATAAGGGCGCGGCAGCACCACTTTCACGCTGCTGAGCCCCGGATCGGCGCGCAGCGATTCCTCCGCCGTCATCACCGCGATGCGCTCGCCCTTCAGTTTGGATTTCGAGGTGCCGGTGAACCAGCTATCCATGAAATCAAAGGTGCTGCATCCGGAAAGCAGCAGGCTGGCGGCGAGGAGCGGCGCCAGAATGCGAAGCGTGCGAAAGTTCATGGTGTCTTTGCGGGCTCAAATGTGGGCGCGGGTGGAGATGCGGCCGCCTCCGGCACGGGTGATTGCACGGGCGTTTGCACCGGCAAAGCGGACGGCGCTGGCGGCGGCGGAACAGTGCCGACATTAACATTGCCCCCGGCAGCCAGAAAGGCGGCCATGCCGCTTGCGCGGGCACGAATGCCTTGCGGCGATTCATTGTCCTTGGCCAACGCGGTATAACCAGCTTGCGCCGCTGCCACATCGCCCAGCCGGTAATCGACATAGGCCACAAGCTCACTGGCCATGAAGCGGAACGGGTTGCCGTTCACTGTCAGCGGCGCCATCAGCTCTTGCACATCTTTTTTCGAAATCGTGTCAGCTTCGGCCCAGCCCAGCCGCAACCGGGCGACCGAGGTGAAAAGCGGGTCCTTGCCCTTCATCTCGGCGCGATACAGGGCTGCGGCCTTGTCGCGTTCACCGGCGGCCAGCAGCGCATTGGCTTCCTGCATCCGGGAGATCAGCGCGTAGCCGCGCGGCGCATCCTTGGCCAGCTTGGCAAAAGCGGCGGCGGCTTTAACGGGGTCCTGCGTTTCGACCGCCATGATATAGGCGTTGGAAATCTCGGTGTGCTGGCCCTCTTCGTAGCGCGCCCAGAGCTGCCAACCGGCAACCCCGATCACGATCAACGCGGCGGCGCCCATCAGATAGTCGCCATAGCGCTTCCAAAGGTGCATCCAGCGCTCGCGGCGCACATCCTCCTGCACTTCATGGAAGATGTCGGTCACGGCAATGTTCCTTCCCTGGCGGCCAACGAGGCGCGAAGCAGCAGTATACGCCCCGATAGAGCGGCGATTTACCTAGCCCGTCAGGCGCAATCCCGCAACTTAACTGCGCGTCAGCGAAGCCCGTGGGTCAGGCCGTCTTCTTCATGGCATAGACGTTTTCCACACCGGGGAAGCGCCGTTCGCGCACATCCGCGGCATAGCTCTTCACCGCTGCCTCGATCTCAGGTCCGAGATGCGCATATTGCCGCACGAATTTCGGCGGGTTGGGGTTCAGCCCCAGCATGTCTTCCATCACCAGCACCTGCCCGTCACATTCCGCCGAGGCGCCGATCCCGATAGTGGGAATGGAAATCTCGCGGGTGATCTTGGCGGCCAGCGGTTCGGCCATACCTTCCAGCACCACGGCAAAGGCGCCCGCCTCGGCCACAGCCTTGGCATCGGCCTCGATGGCGGGCCATTCGTCCAGCGTGCGCCCCTGGGTCTTGAAGCCGCCCATGGTGTTCACGCTTTGCGGGGTGAGCCCGATATGGCTCATCACCGGAATGCCGCGCTGGGTGAGGTAGTGCACGGTCTCGGCGAGCCGCGCGCCGCCTTCCATCTTCACCGCCATGCAGCCGGTTTCCTTCATCACCCGGGCCGCGTTGCGAAACGCGATCTGCGGGCTCTCTTCGTAAGAGCCAAACGGCATGTCGATCACGATCAGCGCATGGGACGAGCCGCGCATCACGGCTTGGCCGGCCAGAATCATCATTTCCATGGTCACCGGAACGGTGGTCTCCAGCCCGTGCATCACATTGCCCAGGCTATCGCCAACCAGCATCAGATCGACATGGCGGTCCAGAAGGCTCGCGGTATGGGCGTGATAACAGGTGAGGCAGACGACGGGCTTGGCGTTCTTGGCGGCCCGAATATCTGTGACCGTGACGCGTTTGGTATCCTGATGAACCGACATTCGGCTGTCTCCTGAAACCCACCCGGCGGGCGGAAGACGATCACGTTATCCCATGCTGCGCCCGCGAACGAGGGGCGCTTTCGAAAAACATCCACGCGGGCCTGGCGCCAGGTGCGGCCCGCCGGACATCACAACCGTGCAGGCCTGAAGGCTGGCCTGCACGGGGGTGTGAAACAAAATTGCTATAATGGGTGAGTGCGGGAATGTTTCACCCACATGTTGCGGGGAGCCCCGTCCAGGCGGCGCAACATGACGCGGGCTTAACCCCCCGGTCACGCGTTGTCTTCGCAGCAGGGCGAGGCTAAAGCCGCTCCCCCGGGACAAAACATGACGCCGCCGATTTACGACGACAAAGATATTTTCGAAGCCTATGCCCGCCTGCCGCGTTCCCTCGGCGGGCTTGGTGCAATGCCGGAATGGCCTGCGCTGCAAGCCATGCTGCCCGACCTTCACAATCGCCGTGTGCTCGATCTGGGCTGTGGCTTTGGCTGGTTCTGCCGCTGGGCGCGCGAGCAGGGCGCAGCGCGCGTTCTCGGCGTCGATGTCTCCGACCGCATGCTCGAACGCGCCCACGACACCACGAACGATTCGAGCATCGATTACATCAAGGCCGATCTCGAGACGCTCAATCTGCCGCAATCGACGTTCGATTTGGCCTATAGCGCGCTCGCCCTGCATTATGTCGTGGATCTCGAACGGCTGTTCGGCGAAGTCCACCGTGCTCTCAATCCGGGCGGCGCCTTTGTGTTCTGCGTCGAACATCCCATCTCCACTGCCCCCACATCTGCGGGGCTCAGCATCGACACCTATCAAACCCAAGGCCCGCGCGCCTCAGATCTGCGGTTTGGGGATTTGCAGAGTGGCGGCCCGATCAAGCAGCACCGGACGTTCGGCGCCTATCTCAAACTTTTGCTGGGTGCTGGGTTTTCGCTCAGCGCCGTCGAAGAGTGGCGCCCGTCAGAAACGCCGGGCGAAACGGAGCCCATTCCAACAGATACTGCTCCAACAGATGCTGGCCCAACAGAGGCGCATGAGCGCCCGATCTTCCTGCTGATCTCCGCCAAACGCTGATACTCCTGTCCGGCATGAAAAAGCCGCGGGGCTTTCGCGCCGCGGCTTTTCCTGATCGAGCATATTTGAAAGCGTTTAAGCCTCGTCGGCCTCGTCTTCGACAGGGACCGCGCCCTCTTCAAACAGCGCTTCGGCCTCAATAACCACCTCTTCGTCGGCGGTCTTTTCGGAAAGCACGTTTTCACCGCGCGCCTGGCGCTCGGCTTCGTCGTCTGTGCGGGCCACGTTCAGCGTCACATTCACCCGAACTTCCGGATGCAGCACCACCGACACCGGCGACAGCCCAATGGACTTGATCGCCTTGTCGAGCGGCACCTGTGTACGGCTGACCGTGAAGCCACCGGCTGAAATCGCATTTGCGATATCGCGCGGCGAAACCGAGCCATAAAGCTGGCCACGATCACCGGCCTGACGCAGCAGCGTGAAGATCTTGCCCTCAAGCGCCTTGCCGATTTTCTCGGCCTCGCTCTTGCGTTCAAGATTGTGTGCTTCAAGCTGGGCGCGCTGGCCCGAGAAATATTCGCGGTTCGCTTTGTTGGCGCGCAGGGCTTTTTTCTGCGGCAGAAGGAAGTTACGGGCAAAGCCGTCCTTCACGCGCACTTCATCGCCCATCTGGCCAAGCTTTTCGACCCGTTCAAGCAGGATAACTTGCATAGCTGTTCCCCTACTTCACGACGTACGGCAGCAACGCCATCAGGCGCGCACGCTTGATCGCGACCGCAAGCAGGCGCTGCTTCTTCGCAGACACCGCCGTGATGCGGCTCGGCACGATCTTGCCGCGTTCGGAAATGAAGCGCTGCAGCAGCTTCACGTCCTTGTAATCGATCTTCGGCGCATTGGCACCGGAGAACGGGCAGGTCTTCTTCCGGCGGAAGAACGGACGGCGTTGACCGCCACCGCCACCACCACCACCACCGCCGCCACTACTTCCAGCATGACTCATTGGGCAGCTCCTTCTTCGGTCGCGACAACGACGACGGTGCCATCAGCACCTTCGGTCTTGTTGTCTTCACGCTCGCGCTTGTTCTTGTTCGAGGATTGCTCGAACACATCCACCTTCACGGTGATGTAGCGCAGCACGTCTTCGTTGATCTTGAGCTGGCGTTCCAGTTCGAAAATCGCATTGGCCGGTGCATTGATGTTCAGAAGAACATAATGGCCTTTGCGGTTTTTCTTGATCCGGTAAGCAAGCCCGCGAAGCCCCCAATATTCGTGCTTCTCGACCTTGCCGCCTTCATGCTCAAGAATGGTCTTCAGATGGGTCGCGAGCGCGTCCACCTGCTGCGCGCTGATGTCCTGGCGCGCAATCAAAAGATGCTCGTAAAGAGCCATATTGCTTAAGTCCCTGTTTACGCTGCGGAATCAAGCCCTGCCGGGATGGCTGGTCTCAACTATGGATCGCAAGGACACCGGACCTCCGGCCTAGGTTCCAAAGAACCTCCCGCGACCGCAGTCGCCATGAACGCGCGCCTATACAGCAAGCGGCCAGATCAGGGCAAGCTGATCCCGGCCTGCGCCAGCAGACGGGCCGGATCAAGCACCGTCAACGCGCCATAGCTGAGCGACAACAGCCCCATTTGTTCCAGCGCCTGCACATGGCCATTCACTGTCTTGCGCGACAGGCCGGTCATTTCGGCAAGCTGGCTCTGGGTCACCGACAGCCGCACCGGCCCGGACTTCTGTGCCCCCGCCAGCAGCGCCAGCCGCGCCGCCACCCGCTTGGCCGGGGGCAGGGATAAAGCCAGCGTCGCCAGAAGCAGCGCCCCGGCCAGTTGGCCGTAGAGCAGCTCGGTGAAATTGCGCCAGATCTCGGGCGCTTTGGCCCCGATGGCATGCATCGCGTGATCGGGCAGAAACGCCAAAATCGTCTTTTCGCCTGCAATGGCGGTAACCAGGCGCGGCCCGCCGCCAAAACGCCCCGCCTGCCCGAACCACTGCCCGGCCTGCACAATCTCCAGCAGCACGCTCTGCGTCCCGGCGGTGCTGGACAGCAGATGCACCGACCCTTCCACCACGCCGTAAAGCCCGTTCAGCGCATCCCCCATCCCATAAA
>DATJDE010000229.1:0-4709 GCA_035497595.1 Rhizomicrobium sp.
AACATTTTCGTCACCGACCCGCGCCTCTTCGGCTTCCGCGTCACGAAAAACTGGTGATCCTGCGTTTCAAAAATAAAGGCGGCAGAGAAATCTGCCGCCTTTATTGCGTCTTCACCTCAGTGCCGATAGCGCCATGTCCACGCAACATCTGCTGAAGCAGCAGCATCCCCGTCGGTGGGCGAATATGAATAGGGTCAAGATAATAAGGGCTCGTTCGCCCATGCGCCGCAGCATCATCGCGTGTAATGCTGTTCTCGTTCATAAAATCAAACAGCCGAACCTTGTTGCTACACACCGCATTGTGCCTTGCAACGTCCGCTTGGACGGCATGCTTGAACGCAGAAAACCCTTGCGGATCATTGGCCCGGTAATGCGCAATGAGGGCCATATTGTCAGGCGGAAAATAGAAATAGATCTGAGCAGAGGAAGAACACAGCGCCGCAAGCGATTTACCAAGCTGCACTCTTTGCCACCCGGTCATCCGCATGGTGCGTTCGGCCCGGCGTGTCAGTTCGTGGGTGAATTTCGCAGGCGTCATATGGCCGTATTCGGGAAAAACATCCGGCCGGTCAGCCGCCAATTCACCCGGCGCAAGCTGCGCAAGCAGCCAAACACCAAGCCCGTGCATACCAAGCGCCCCGCCGCTGAGATAACGCGCGGCGAACAACCACAAATCACGACGCGGCGTGGGTGCGCCCGCAGCCGTCACTGAAAGCCGTAACTCATCAAACCCGCCTCCATAAGGTTGGGCCGCACTGCCCGAGGTGAAAGCATCGAGCGCAACGACAATGGTTTTAACAAAAGGCTGGTGGGCGACATCTTGGATATACCGCCGTGTCTCATAAGCCGACGCGCTGGAAACGCCATAGTTGAAACTTCTAACGCCAAATGCCGGATCAACCAGCGTGGGATCAAACGCGATCCGGGCACGGCTGGATCCGATAAACACCATTGATGGCTTGAGCGAGGCCAGCCACGCAGGCTTGAGCACCCGTTCAAAGCCCGAAACAAGCTGCACACTCGCGCCCGCTCGGTGGCGCAGAATGTACGCGTCCGCCAAAGCATTAAACGCAATCGCTGCTGTCACCAGCGCTCCGGTAACACCAAAAAACCAGAGGAGATAACGCCGACTGTTCATCAGAATTGGAAATAGATGAAGGGACTGAGATTGGAAAGCGCCATGACGCTGACAATGAACAAAAGCCCAAAACCAACCGCTGATGCCCTGCTGGGTGTCCACTGCCAGCGTGTCTTACGCAGGCCCGCATCCCTGTAGCGCGTTTCGAGCGCTGGTTTCAGCCGCCAAGTGATCTCCATACTGTTGGGCGCAAGCCAGACAAGGGCAAACAGAGTCGCAAATGCGCCCATCGCCAGCGGCCCGAACGTCAAAAGATGACTTTCCCCATCCATACCAACCATCGCGAAAACAAGCCGGTGCGCGCTTGAAAAATCCCCCGCCCGAAACACAGTCCAGGCGAAGACAACTGCAGTGAAGGTAATAAGCACCGAAAGCGCGTGTGCAAAAGGGCGAAGGGCAGGGGGCGCGGTAAGGTTGAAGGCGCGCGCAAATTTTCGCCACGCATGATTGATGATCAGATAGACGCCATGCAACGCCCCCCAGATCATGAAGGTCCAGTTCGCCCCATGCCAAAGGCCGCCCAGCAGCATGGTGATAAAAAGATTGGCATAGCGGCGGAAGCTGCCGAACCGGTTTCCACCAAGCGGGATATAGAGGTAATCCCGCAGAAAGGTCGAAAGCGAGATATGCCACAACCGCCAGAATTCGATGATGCTCGCAGCCTTGTACGGTGAATTGAAATTCATCGGCAGGCGGATGCCGAACATGCAGGCAGACCCCAGCGCCATGTCGCTGTAGGCGGAAAAGTCGAAATAGATCTGAAAAGCAAAGAACAATGTCCCCATCCACGCATCGGCCATGCCGATGGCGGTGCCCTGTTGGGCCGCGGAAAAAACAGCGTCCGAAAATGGGGCGAGATTGTCCGCAATCAAAGTTTTCTTGGCCAAGCCAATAGTGAACAACGTCATACCCACCGCGATGTCGTCACTGCGTTCGTCAGCAGTGCGGGCGCGCGCAAATTGCGGAATAAGATCGTTGTGCCGGATGATCGGCCCGGCAATCAGATGAGGAAAGAAGCTGACAAATAAGGTATAGTCTATCAGGCTGTAACGCGGCGCGCGGCCACCTGCGGCATCGGCGAGATAGCTGATCTGTTCAAAGGTGAAAAACGAAATTGCCAGCGGCAGAAACAGCTCGGGTATGGGGATTCCCAGTGCGAGCAGATCGTTCGCCGTGGCGGCAAAAAGACCCGCATATTTGAACCAGGCAATCAGCGCCAGATTGAAGCCCAGCCCCACAATCAACAGCGCCCGCGTGCTGCGCGCCTGCCCATGGCGGCGGGTGATCGCCGATCCGATGGCGAAATTGATCAGGGTCGAGCCGAGCAGCAACGCCAGAAAATCGACCCGCCACCAGGCATAAAAAACCAGCGAGACCAGCAGCAGGAACGTGCGCTTGAGGCCTGGAAGGCGATTCTCGAGCGCGCAGAAAATGATGACCGAGAGCGCAAGAAAAATCAGATAGGGATAGGAACTGAAAATCATCGGGCGCTACGGCGAATCGTCGGACGGCGGCTCAGACTTAGCTGGCCGGAGCAGGGGGCGGCAATGGCGGGGCCGTGAGCGTCCAATCCACGATCTGCTTGAGGGCCGCGCCCAGCGCCTGATTGGCGGCGCTGACCACAGCGTCCACCGTATTTGCGCCAGCAGGCACATCCTGCACAACGTCGAGGGTCTGGACGATGCTGCGCGTTCTGGTGCGGACGAGCTTGACCGTCATGTGAATTCTGAAGCTTGGGATGGCATTGGGGCTTGCATAGATCGCGTTAAAATCGCGCAAGGCGATCTGTAGCGCATAATCTGATCGCAGGCCCGCATCATCGGGCGCGACCGCAGAAATCCGGCCACTTTGCTCAAACGCCTGGGCGACTGCGCTTTGCACCAGCGCGGGTAGGCGGTCGGGCCAGGACGCGTTGGCATAATAGTCCATTCGCGCTGGCGGGTTGAAAAGGGCGATACGCTGTGTGTCCAGATTGTTCGTCGCGTCCGGCGGGGCGATGTTGAGCGCCCAGGCAACCTTGGGGCCTTCTGCCGCGCTAAGTGTAGGGCGCAGAAGGTAGAGTTGGGGCGCGCTGCCCGGCCCCACAATGCTGCCGCCGCAGCCGGTGACAAACAGCGCGGTCACGCCAAGGGCGAGAAGATGACGTTTGCCGAAAACGGCCCCTTTATGTTTCGCGGTCATTTGGGTGTGTATCCTTCGCGGCGATCGCCAAACAGCAGTTGCGTTGGCTGACCGTTAAGCTTGTTCGTAAGGCGGGTAAGGCTATCGACAAGGCGGTGTGTGCTGCCCACAAGCTGGCCGAATTGGGCCAGATCGGATCCTGTAATGAACTCGTTGGCGTTCTTGGCCACTTTACCAAAATCCTTGATGGCCACATCGGCGTCGCGGGCAGCGAGATTGACGCTTTCGAGGGTGGTTTGCAGGCTGTCGAGTGTTGTGGTCATTTTCTGCGTACCGAGGGCAAGATTGCTCAGTGTCGCGTCAATATCCGATGAGCGGCTCTGAATGACGGCGGTGGTCTGGCGCAGGCTTTCCAATGTTTCGCTGATGGCACGGCGATTTTGTGGGTTCAACACCTCAATCAGGGCGTCACTGATCTTGTTCAGTTTCGCGACGACCTGCGGTGCGCTTTCCACGAGCTGCTGAATGGTGGATGGGCGCGAATTGATCACGGGGTAACGATCGCCCGGCTTGACGGTGACCAGCGGAGAGTTTTTGCTGCCGCCATCGATTTCAACATAAGTTCCGCCAGTCAGCCCTTCGCTGGCGATGCTGGCAAGAGAATCTTCGTGAATTTTGACATCCGGGTTGATCTGTAATGTGGCGATCACCCGCTTTGGATCTTCGGGGTCAAAGTCCACGGCTTTCACGCGCCCAACGTCTATGCCGTTATAGCGAACCTTTGTGCCGTTGCCGAGGCCGGTAACCGAGCCGGTGAAATAGGTGCGATAGGTTTCGAATTCGTGGCTGTATTGCGCACCGGCGAGCCAAAGGATCGTGATGACGATGCCTATGACGCAGGCCAATACGAAAGCGCCCACGGCAGCGTAGTTGGCTTTGGTTTCCATGGCCGGCCTTTCCTATGAATCCAGCGCCGCGCGGCCGCGCGTGCCGGAGAAATATTCCTTGATCCACGGGTCATCGTCTTTGCGCAACTGCGCAATCGTTCCGATCTTGATCTTCTTATCGACCAGTACCGCGATCCGGTCCGTGGTGGCGCGCAATGTGTCGATATCGTGTGTGACCATGAACACGGTCAGACCAAGGCTCTTTTGAAGATCGCGTAAAAGAACATCGAAATTATTCGCCGAGATCGGGTCCAGCCCTGCGGTCGGTTCATCGAGAAACAGCAGTTCGGGATCAAGCGCGAGGGCGCGGGCGAGGCCTGCGCGTTTTTTCATGCCGCCGGAAAGTTCCGATGGATATTTCCATGCCGTGTCTTCGGGCAAGCCGACCATGGATAGTTTCACAGAAGCGATTTCGTTCATCAATTCCTGGCTCATGTCGGTATATTCGCGCAGAGGCACTTGAATATTCTCGGCAACCGTTTGCGAGCTGAACAGCGCGCCTT
>DATJDE010000230.1:0-12024 GCA_035497595.1 Rhizomicrobium sp.
TAAAGCGACTTACATGCTCGAGCGTCGACTTATGGTGCCGAAATGGGCGAACATGCTGGATGAGATCATGCGGCCCAAGCTTGCAGCCGCATCGTAACTCGCCATGTTGAACCACTAATTTTGACCACGCTTGACGCATGCTTTCGATCTGAGAACAAATCGGTTCAGAGAAATACCGTCAGCACACTTGCGAACGATCCAATTGCAGCGCACAACTTCGGGCAATGTCCTTCTGCTTTAGCGTGGCGGTGAGTCATATAGTAGAATGATTTGGCGCGAGCTTTTGCGCCTTCTGCACAAAGAGGCTCGATCTACCATTGGAACGGCGCGACGTTATAGTGATTGGCGCCGGCGCGGCCGGCATGATGTGCGCGGCGATCGCAGGAAAGCGCGGACGGACAGTTCTGCTCGTCGAGCACAGCGAAGCGCCGGGTGAGAAAATTCGTATTTCCGGCGGCGGACGCTGCAATTTCACAAATCGCCACACCACACCTGCGCAATTCATCTCCAACAATCCGCATTTCTGTATTTCGGCGCTCAACCGCTACACGCAGGATGATTTCGTTGGCTTGGTCGAACGCTACGGGATCGCCTATCATGAAAAAACCTTGGGCCAGCTTTTCTGCGATGGGTCGGCGCGGCAAATCATCGACCTGCTGTTGTCCGAGATGAAGCAGGCCAACGTAGAGCTCCGCCTAAACAGTCACATCGCCATTGTTGAGAAGGTGGTGGATGGCTTTTCGCTGCAATTCGCGAATGGCGATCGGCTGCAATGTAGCTCACTGGTCGTTGCGACAGGCGGAAAATCCATTCCGAAAACGGGCGCAAGCGATTTTGGCTATCGCCTTGCCGCACAATTCGGCGTGGCGGTTACGCCAACGAAAGCGGCCTTGGTGCCGCTGACCTTCGATGGCGCTTCGTTGCAGCGTCTGAAACCACTGGCCGGCGTCGCCATCGATGCGCGGGTCCGAAGTGACAAGACCTCGTTCGACGAAGCGATGCTTTTCACGCATCGCGGTCTGAGTGGCCCCGCGATCCTGCAGATTTCATCTTATTGGCATGAGGGGAACGAAATCCGCATATCCATGCTGCCGGGAATCAATTTCCTCGACGCGATACGTGCGGCCAAGGGCCAGAACGGCAAGCAGGCAACACACAATTTTCTCGCAACGTTGCTGCCGCGACGATTGGCGAAGGAGATTGCGGACACACAAAATTGCACAGGCAATTTGGCAGATCTGACGGATGCCCAATTGCGCGCTTTGAATGATGCGGTGAACGATTGGCGCATCACGCCCGCAGGCAGCGAAGGTTATCGCACAGCCGAAGTGACCCTCGGTGGCGTCGATACACAGGATCTGGATTCCAGAACGATGGAGGCCAATTCCGTTCGAGGCCTCTATTTTATCGGCGAAGTCGTTGATGTAACGGGCTGGCTTGGCGGCTACAATTTCCAATGGGCATGGTCATCCGGCTGGTGCGCAGGTCAGGCGGCCTAACCGTTGCGCTGCTCAACGCCTCACTTACGAGATCTTTCTGCAAAAATTTGCCAAAGCAATGTTGGCCGAAGGGCCGAAATTGCCAAAAACAGGTTTGGCTGGGGGACTAGGATTCGAACCTAGACTAGCGGAGTCAGAGTCCGCGGTCCTACCGTTAGACGATCCCCCAAAATCTCTTTCGAGATCAGGGCCTTACAACCAAAACGCGGGCCGGGCGTCGTTGTGAACGCTGCGGCAGGCGGGGGTGATAGCAACTTCGCTGTCTTGCGGCAACCTCAATCGGCAAGGGCAGGGGCTGGTTTGTGGCCAAATCTGCTGCGCACCAGAACAAAGAAGATCGGCACAAAGAAGATCGCCAGCAGCACGCCGGAGATCATGCCGCCCACCACGCCGGTACCAATGTCGTTCTGGCTGGCGGCGCCTGCGCCGGTCGCCACCGCCAGCGGCATGACGCCCGCAATGAAGGCCAGTGAGGTCATCAGGATAGGCCGCAAGCGCAACCGCGCGGCGCTGAGGGCCGCCTCGCGCACAGATCTGCCTTCGCGTTCCGCCGCCTCGGCAAATTCCACAATGAGAATGGCGTTCTTGGCCGCAAGTCCCATCGTGGCCAAAAGGCCGACCTGGAAATAGATGTCGTTATAAAGCCCGCGCATGGTCGCTGCGAGAATGGCGCCGATAATGCCCAGCGGCACCACCAGCATCACCGCCACGGGAATTGACCAGCTTTCATACAGCGCGGCCAGGCACAGAAACACGACCAGCAATGACAGTGCATAAAGCATGGGTGCCTGCGATCCCGAAAGCCGTTCCTCAAAGGACAGGCCGGTCCATTCATAGCCCACGTCCTTCGGCAATTGGCCGATCAGGCGGGCCATTTCATCCATTGCCGCGCCCGAGCTTTTGCCTGGCGCCGGCATGCCCTGAATTTCGAGTGACGGGTAGCCATTATACCGCTCCAGCTTGGCGGATCCCATTTCCCACCGGGAGGTCGCGAACGAAGAGAACGGCGCCATGGAGCCGGATGCGGTACGCACATTCCACCGGCTCAGATCTTCGGGCGAGCTGCGAAATTGCGCATCGCCCTGCATGTAAACGCGCTTCACCCGGCCGCGGTCGATAAAGTCGTTGATGTAGCTGCTGCCCCAGGCCGTGCTCAATGTGCTGTTCACATCCGCAATCGAAATGCCAAGGGCATTGGCTTTTTGCTGATCGATGTCGACATGAAGCTGCGGTGTATCATCCAGACCGTTGGGCCGCACTCCCATCAGAATCGGGCTCTGTGCCGCGAGGCCCAGGAGCTTGTTGCGCGCCGCCATCATGCCCGCATGGCCAAGGTTGCCACGGTCTTCCAACTGCACGTCAAAGCCGGAGGCAATGCCAAGTTCCTGCACCGCAGGCGGCACCAGCGCAAACACCTGCGCGTCGCGAATTTTCGAGAATGCCCCCATCGCACGGTGCACAATGGTCTGCGCGCTGTCCGGCCGGTCTTTCCAGTCTTTCAGATGCACAAACGAAATGCCCGAATTCTGGCCTGGCCCGGCAAAGCTGAACCCGATCACCGAAAAGGCGACGTCCACATTGGCCTTCTCTGTCACCAGCCAGTGATGCTCGATCTGTTTGGCAACCTCGAGCGTGCGGGACTGAACGGCCCCGGCAGGCAGGGTGAACTGGGCCAGAACCGCGCCCTGATCTTCTTCCGGTAAAAAGCCTGTCGGCAGGCGGATAAAGAGCACGATCATCGCAAGAATGATCAGCCCGTACACAATCATGGACGGCCAGATTTTTGAAAACAGCCCTTCGACCGTCTGCAGATATTTATGGGTGGCGCGCTCGAATGTGCGGTTGAACCAGGTGAAAAACCGCCCCTGCATCCGCGCCTCGCCCTGAGGGATGGGTTTGAGCAAGGTGGCGCACAAGGCCGGCGTCAGCACCAGCGCAACAAGGATGGAGAGCACCATTGCTGAAACAATGGTGATGGAGAACTGGCGGTAAATGACGCCGGTGACCCCGCCAAAAAAGGCCATGGGCAGAAACACCGCGGAAAGCACCAGCGCAATGCCGACCAGTGCGCCGGTAATTTCCTCCATGGATTTTATGGTGGCTTCCCGTGGCCCCAGCCCTTCCTCGCGCATAATGCGCTCGACATTTTCCACCACCACGATGGCGTCATCGACCAATAGCCCGATGGATAGCACCAGTGCGAACAAGGTCAGCGTGTTGATCGAGAAGCCCGCAACCGCCAGCACGCCAAACGTGCCAAGCAACACAACAGGCACCGCAATGGCCGGTATCAATGTTGTGCGCCAGTTCTGCAGGAACACGAACATGACGAGAATCACGAGCAGAATTGCTTCCACCAGCGTTTTCACCACTTCATGGATCGACAGCAGGATGAAGCTGGTATTGTCGACCGGAAAGCCAACCTTCACGCCCGGCGGGAAGGTGGATGAAAGCTCTTCGGCGCGGGCCTTTACGGCATTGGCGGTGTTCAGCGCATTGGCGCCCGGCGCCAGTTGAATGGCAATGCCCGAGGCCGGTTTGCCGTTCATCCGGCTGATGGTGGAATAGCTGTCGGCGCCGATCTCGACGCGCGCAACATCGCTGAGCTTCACCACGCCGCCGCCCTGGGTGCTGCGCAAAATGACGTTGCCGAATTGTTCGGGCGTCGACAGCCGGGATTGTGCGGTGACGGTCGCGTTCAGCGCCTGCTCTTTGGTCGATGGCAGGCCGCCAATTTCGCCTGCGGAGACCTGTGTGTTCTGAGCCTGCACGGCGGCGCGCACATCGGCGGGCGTCAGGTTGAATGTTTGCAGCTTGTTGGGATCAAGCCAGATGCGCATCGCATATTGCGATCCGAACACCTGTGCGTTGCCAACACCGGGCACGCGCGAAAGCTGGTCCTGCAACTTGCTTGCGAGAAAGTCCGAAATGTCGACATTGTCGTAGCGGCCGCTGTCGTCATACAGCGCCACGATCAACAGAAAGCTGGTCTGCGATTTTGCAACCGTAACGCCCTGCTGCTGCACCTCTTGCGGCAGGCGGGAGGTAGCTTGCGCCACCTTGTTCTGCACCTGCACCTGCGCAATATCGGGATCGGTCCCGGCGGCAAAGGTGATGGTAATCGTCACCTGGCCTGACGAACTGGACGAGGACGAGAAATAAAGCAGGTTGTCGATGCCGGTGAGCTGTTGCTCGATCACCTGCGTGACTGAGTTCTGCAACGTTTCGGCCGACGCGCCGGGATAGAACGCCGACACATTCACCGCAGGCGGCGCGATGGTGGGATATTGCGCGATGGGCAGAACGAGAATCGACAACACGCCCGCGAGCATGATGACGATGGCGACGACCCAGGCGAAAACCGGACGGTCGATGAAGAACCTTGCCATCTGGGTTAATGCCCCTGTGGGCCAGGCCCCTTGGCTGCTTCAGCTTTAGGCTGCGCGCCCGCCGCCACTGCGTGCACCGGCATATCCGGCCGGACATTCTGCATGCCTTCCACAACCAGCCGATCACCTGCTTTCAGGCCGTCCTGTACCAGCCAGGCGTTGCCAATAGCGCGGCCAAGCTTCAGCACGTGCAAGCGCACAATCCCCTTCGCATCCACCACCAGCGCGGTGGCCTGGCCCTTTTCATCGCGGCCAATGCCCTGTTGCGGCGCCAAAAGGGCGTTCTTGTCGGTGCCTTCCACGATTTTCACGCGCACATACATGCCCGGCAGCAACAAGCCTTCCGGGTTGGGAAAGCGTGCCCGCAAGGTGACAGAGCCCGTCGTCTGATCCACGGCGACTTCGCTGAATTCGAGCACGCCTTCATGGGTGTAATCGCTGCCATCACTGAGGGTCAGGGTGGCCTTGGCCGATTGGGGCGTATTGCTGCGGGTCAACACACCGTTCTCGACGGCGCGTTTGAGCGCGACCAGTTCTTCGCTCGATTGATTGATGTCGACATAAATCGGATCGAGCGTCTGAATGGTGGCAAGCGCGTCGGGCTGGTTGGCGGTGACAAGCGCGCCCTGGGTCACCATCGAGCGTCCGATGATGCCGGTGATCGGCGCGGTGATGCGGGTATAGTCGAGATTGATTTTCGCCGCTTGCGTATTGGCCGCTTGCTGCTGCACCGAGGCCTGGCCCTGCTGATAGGCGGCCTGCGCGTCGTCGAAATCCTGCTGGCTGATCGCGTTCTGCTGGCGCAGCGAGCCAAACCGTTCGGCTCTCGCCCGGCTCGACTTCACGGCGGCTTGTGCACTGGCAAGTTGCGCGCGCGCACTGTTATAGGCGGCCTGATAGGGCTTGGGATCGATCTGATACAGCGCCTGACCGGCGGTCACCTTGCTGCCTTCCTTGAACAGGCGCGCCTGAATGATGCCGTTGACCTGTGGGCGCACCACCGATTCCGCATAAGGAGCGGCCCGTCCGGGCAATTCGGTTTTGAGCAGGACCGTATGAGCCTTGAGCGTCACCACGCCCACATCGGGCACATGCGGGCCTTGCTGGCCGCTGTTCTGATCGCAGGCTGCCAGAGACACTAGCGCGGCCACAATTATAATATTCCGGCCTACACGCCGCATCTTTTCACCTGTAATCGACCGGTTTGACTGTTGCTATGTTAGCTCTGCAAACGTGTATTCGATAATCTGTTCGGAACGTTGCAGTCTAATATTTAGTGGATGTGAGCGCGTCAAGAAACACAAACGTCCTCAGCATCTAATTACGCGAATAAAGGATTCAAGTTCCGCCGCAGCACAATTCCCACGCCCGCCCCTAGCCGTTACCGTGCCGGGTCAGTTGGGGTATTTTATGGCGGAACCGAGAAAAAGGCGGCGCAACGGGGGGCGGGGCGGGCATGCCCGCTCTGCACCTTTGTTCGCGGTGTTGGACCTTGGCACCAACAATTGTCGCCTTTTGATCGCCCGCCCCGAACAACACGGTAAATTTCGCGTTATAGATTCCTTTTCCCGGATCGTGCGGCTTGGTGAAGGCATGGTGCAGACCGGCAATCTCACCCCTGCCGCGATCGATCGCACCATCGCGGCCCTCAAGATCTGCGGTGCGCGCATCCGCGCCAAACAGGTGACGCAGGTCCGTGCCATCGCAACAGAAGCTTGCCGTCAGGCACTCAACACCCAGACATTGATCGCGCGGGCGCAGGCTGAAGCAGGCATCGCGCTAACAGTGCTTACTTGTGATGAAGAGGCCTCGCTGGCGGCCGCCGGCTGCGCCCCGCTGATCGATCCGCGCTTCGACGGTGCGCTGATCTTCGACATCGGCGGCGGCTCGACCGAAGCCATCTGGATGCAGCGAAAGAACGGCAAAGCCGAAGTGCGCAAGGCGGTCTCTGTGCCTGCCGGTGTCATCACCATCGCCGAGCGGCAGCCCGGCGCCATGACGCGCGCCCGATACGACGCCATTCGCGCGCAGATGCTGGACGTGTTTGCCGGGGTGCGCCGCGCAATGGATAAGGTGGGCAGCTTCGATCCGGCCACGCACCATCTTCTGGGCACCTCGGGCACGGTGACAACCCTTGCAGGCATCGCGCTTGGCCTGCCGCGCTACAACCGCGCCAAAGTGGATGCAAGCTGGCATCACAGCGCCGATATTCTGAAGATTGCCGAAGATATTGCCGATTTCGATGTGGCCCAGCGCGCCAGCCTTGGCTGTGTCGGGCGGGACCGGGCCGGTTTGATCGTGCCGGGCTGCGCCATTTTCAGTGCTATTGTCGCGCAGTGGCCCTGTGCGCAATTGCGCGTCGCCGACAGGGGCCTGCGCGAAGGTATGCTGCGCCAGATGATGGATGCCCCCGATGGTACAAAAAAGCCTATGACGCAAAAAACATGACAGACCGTACAACCCCAGGCTCGGGCCGCGGCGGCGAACGGGTGCGTTTGAAAAGCGGCCAAGGGCGCACCGTGTCGTCCCGCCGCTGGCTCGAACGCCAGCTCAACGATCCCTATGTCCATGCCGCCAAGACCAAGGGCTATCGCAGCCGCGCCGCCTTCAAGCTGCTGGAACTGGATTCCAAGTTCCATTTTCTGACCAAAGGCGCGCGCATCATCGATCTGGGTGCCGCCCCCGGCGGCTGGTGCCAGGTCGCCGCCGAGAAATTGGGCGCGTCCGGTCATATCGTCGCGATCGATATTCTGGATATCGAGCCACTGCCAGGCGTTACGTTCTTCCACGCCGATCTCACCGATCCCGAAATCCCCGCCCAGTTGAAGGCGGCATTGGGTGGTCCGGCCGATGTGGTGCTGTCGGATATGGCGGCTGCGACAACTGGCCACCGCATGACCGATCACATCCGCACCACCGCGCTTTTGGAAGCAGCGCTCGATCTTGCCGAAGATGTTTTACGCCCTGGTGGCGCGTTTATTGGCAAAGCGTTTCAGGGTGGCACCACCGGCGATCTGCTCACACGCATCAAGATGCAATTTCGCGACGTGAAACACGTCAAGCCGCCCGCCTCCCGCGCCGAGTCTGTGGAGTTGTATCTCGTCGCGCAGGGATTTAAGGCAGGCGCGTAACGCGTCGTGAGTTGTTTACATGGATGTTTCCAAAATTTCGGCGGGCCGTAATCCGCCGAAGGATATTAATGTTCTGATAGAAATTCCCGCTGGCGGCGCCCCCGTCAAATATGAAATCGACAAAGCTTCGGGCTCGCTGTTCGTGGATCGTTTCCTCCACACCGCGATGTATTATCCCAGCAATTACGGCTTTATCCCCCAAACCCTTTCGGAAGATGGCGATCCGGCGGACGTTATGGTCATGGCGCCGGTGCCGGTGGTGTCGGGCGCGGTCATCCGCTGCCGCCCGGTGGGCGCGCTGGTGATGCAGGATCAGGCCGGGCCGGACGAGAAAATCCTCGCCGTCCCTGTCGATGATCTTCACCCCTATTACGCGGACGTGAAGTCCTATTGCGACCTGCCTGTCATCCTGCGCGATCAGATCTCCCATTTTTTCGAGCACTATAAAGACCTCGAAAAAGGCAAATGGACCAATATCGGCGAATGGGTCGGCCCCGAAGACGCCGAACGGCTGATCATCGAAGCCATTGAACGGGCGGCGCGTAACGGCTGAGCCCCAAGGCCACCGGGCGTGCCCGGTGGCCTGTTTTTCATCTGACTTGCACAATCAAAAGCCCGCTGTTAAAGCCTCCCGGCTCATGAACCCTTGCTGAAGGGACGATACGCATTTGAGCATCCGAGAAGCGCTCACTTTTGACGACGTGCTGCTGGTTCCAGCGGCCTCCGAAGTCCTGCCGGGTCAAGTAGATACACGCACCCGCCTCACCAAGTCGGTTGAACTCGGCATCCCCCTCATTTCCGCCGCCATGGACACGGTGACCGAAGCAGGCCTTGCCATCGCCATGGCGCAGGCAGGCGGCATCGGGGTGATCCACAAAAATCTCGGGATTGAGGAACAGGCGGGCCAGGTCCGCCGGGTGAAGAAGTTCGAAAGCGGCATGGTGGTCAATCCGGTCACCATCGCCCCCGACGCCACCCTCGCCGATGCGCTGGGCCTGATGCAGCATTATTCGATTTCCGGCATTCCGGTGGTCGAAGGCGCCAATGGCAATGGCGTGGGCAAGCTGGTCGGCATCCTCACCAACCGCGATGTGCGCTTCGCCAACGACATGCGCCAGCCGGTGGCTGAGTTGATGACGAAGAATGCGCTCATCACCGTCAGCGAAGGCGTAAAACCCGAAGAAGCCAAGCGCCTGCTGCACCAGCACCGCATCGAAAAAATTCTGGTGGTGGACGATAGCTATCGCTGCGTCGGCCTCATCACCGTCAAAGACATCGAAAAAGCCCAGAAATATCCCAACGCCGCGAAAGATGAACGCGGCCGCCTGCGCGTCGCCGCCGCTACCGGCGTGGGCGAAGATGGGTTTCGCCGCGCACTCGCTTTGATCGAAGCCGAGGTCGATGTGGTGGTGGTTGATACCGCCCATGGCCATTCCAGAGGCGTGCTCGAAACCATCACGCGGCTCAAAAAAGAATCCAACTACACCCAGATTCTGGCCGGCAACATCGCCACTGCCGACGGCGCAAAAGCGCTGATCGATGCGGGCGCCGATGCGGTGAAGGTCGGCATCGGGCCGGGCTCCATCTGCACCACGCGCATCGTGGCCGGTGTCGGTGTGCCACAGCTCACCGCGGTGATGGATGCGGTCTCCGTCGCCGCCAAACAGGGCATCCCGGTGATCGCCGATGGCGGCATCAAATATTCCGGCGATCTGGCCAAGGCGATTGCCGGTGGCGCCAGCGCCGCCATGGTGGGCTCACTGCTCGCCGGCACGGAAGAAGCGCCGGGCGAAGTGTTTCTCTATCAGGGCCGCACCTACAAAGGTTATCGCGGCATGGGCTCGGTCGGCGCCATGGCGCGCGGTTCGGCGGATCGTTATTTCCAATCCGAAGTGAGCGACACGCTGAAACTGGTGCCCGAAGGCGTTGAAGGCCAGGTGCCTTACAAAGGCCCGCTCTCCAATGTGGTGCATCAGGTGATCGGCGGCTTGCGTGCCGCGATGGGTTATACCGGCTGCAAGACGATTGAGGATTTTCACAAACGCGCCGAATTCGTGCGCATCACCGGCGCAGGGCTTCGCGAAAGCCATGTCCACGACGTGGTGGTCACCCGCGAAAGCCCCAACTACCCCGGCGGTCAGTAATCACCACCGCTGTCATGGCCCGCCAAGTACAGGCCACCCAGCTGATGCATCGTTTCTGCTTGAGATAAGGCCCCGTTCGGCTGGCGTCACGCCGCAGCATCAAACGGGTTGTGCCCGCCTGTCGCGCGAAAGTGATCCTTCTCCGCTGTCCTGTAGCCGTCGTCATCCTTGGGGGCCGCATCGGCTTCGGCATCGCGCAACTGAATGGTCACCCGCGTGCCACGCCCAGCAATGCTTTCGAGCTTGAGCGTACCGTCCATCCGCTCCACCAACCCGCGTGCAATCGCAAGACCAAGGCCAAGCCCCGGCTGGGTGCGCGCCACATGCTCTTCCACCTGCACGAACGCCGTACCCAATTGCGCCAGATGTTCCTGCGGAATCCCGATGCCGTTATCGGTCACCATGATATCCACGCTGGACGGCGATGGCACGACATGGATGACAATCGTGCCGCCATGTTCGGTGAATTTGATCGCGTTACCGACAACGCGCAGCAAAACCTGGCGCAACGCCTCGCGCTGGCCATAGGCCCAGATCGGGCGCGGCAGCACGTCGATTTTCATATGCAGGCCCTTGTCGGCGGCTCGCGGGTTCAACTCCGCCATCACCTTGCCGGCCACCACGCCCGCATCAATCGGCTCGCAGGAAAACTCGCCATCGCGCGCATTGGCGCGGGCAATCTCGAACAGGTCGTTGACGATGTTGAGCAGCGTCTCGCCGCCCTGGCGAATGTTCAGCGCATAATCGTCGTAACGCGGCGAGCCGATCGGCCCGAACATATGCTGCGTCAACACATCGGCATAGCCGATGATCGCGGTCAGCGGGGTGCGCAGTTCATGGCTGATCTTGCCCAGAAAACTCGATTTGGCGCGCCCGGCATTCACTTCAATCGCCAGCTTCGCCTCGGTGCGCTCCAGCCGCTCGGCCATTTCCTGCCATTGCGCCTTGAGGCTGAACAACAGGCAGGCGAGCACCGCGCTTCCCACAAGACCTGCACCCGCGAACACCGTCGGCCACAGAGTGCTCTGCTGCGGTTCGAGCGCAAAAAACGCAAGGCCCAGAAAAGCAACGGCTGCGGCAATCGCAAGCCCGGCACTTGCGTAGAGAGAATTTGGTGTCGTCATGGCGGCTGCCTTTTGGTCGGCAGGCCATCACACCAGTTTTCCTTTAATGTTCCATAAAGATAATGGGTCGATTTAACGGGCGTTTTGTGGCCTTTGCGCCGGAACTTTTGATGTCGGCGGGTTAATTTCGTTTACGAAAGGCGCGGGGTACGGAATAACGGCGCCATGACGCCATCCGCCCGCCTTCAGGCCGCAATCGACATCGCCGCCCAGCTGCAATCCACCCAACAGCCCGCCGACCGGCTGCTGAAAGATTGGGCACGCGCCAACCGTTTTGCCGGGTCCAAGGATCGTGCCGCCATCGCCGAACGCATTTTCACCCTGCTGCGCCACCCGCAATCCTTCGCCTGGCGTCTGGGTGGCAATAGCCCCCGCGCGTCCGTCATCGCCTCGCTTTTGGCTGAGGGCCTCGATCAGGGTTCCATCGAGGCCCTGTTCGATGGTTCGCGCTATGGCCCCGAACCGCTCAGCGATGCCGAACGCCAGCGCATCACAAGCCCCCCACACGCCCCCGCACCGTTAAGCGTTCAGGGCGAATATCCCGCCTTTCTCGAAGCGGACCTGTCCCGCGCCTTCGGTGAAAACCTGCTGGCCGAAATGCAGGCCCTCACCACCCGCGCCCCGGTCGACCTCAGGGTCAACACACTCAAAGCCACGCGGGACGAGGTGCTGGCCCAATTGCTGGCCGATGGCTTTGAGTCCGCGCCCACGCCATTTTCCCCCCTCGGCATCCGCAT
>DATJDE010000231.1:0-1704 GCA_035497595.1 Rhizomicrobium sp.
ATAGAGTGCAAGCGCGGCCAGCACCACCAGCACAATGGCGATAAGGCTGAGCACAAACAGTGTGCGGCGGCGTGGATCGGTCTGTGGTGTCATCGCCCCCTCACATGCTCAACGCGCGCGCGCGGGCGCGGCGACGGCGGCGGAAAATCGCCAGCACCACGGCGAGCGCAGCCACCAGAAGTGGCACCAGCGCAATATTGATAAAGGCGAGCCATTCGCCCAGCCTGTCCACCTCTTTGCGCAAATTGTGCTGCACATCGCGCAACTGGATGCGGGTGTCGAGCAGTTCGCGCTTGAAGCGTTCGATTTCGGATTGCTGGGCGAGGGAAATGGTTTGGGATTGTGCGCCCTCTGCGCCGTCTTTGCCGCCGCCCTGTTGCAGGGCGCGCAGACGATCCTGCGTATCGGCCAGCTTCTTTTTCAGCGCATCGGCTTCGGATTGGAATTGCGCCTGCGCATCTGCCTGTAGCTTTTGCACCACGGTAAAGGGCCGGTTGTTGGTGGCGCGGGTGCGCAAGGAAATGAGATCGTCCGATCCCATCAGGTTTTCCACCGCGTTCAGCACAAAGGCGCCGTTATCGGCAAAGGTAGAGGCGACGCGCTTGCCATAGACATCCTGCACGCGGACCCAGAAGCGGTCGTCCAGAAGATCGGTATCGCTCACCACGATGATGTTGGCATCGGAGGTGCTCTGTTTGGCCTGTGCGGGCAAAGCAGGGGCGCCCGCTGGCAATGGCGGCGGCCCATCGGGGAAGGAGGTTTTGATCGGGCCGGAGATGCGGGCCGCGAGTGTGTAATTGACGCCGGTGGCGCGGATGCTGGCCAGCAATTGCTGCGGCGAGATTTTGGCGCGCGCTTCATCGGCACTGATCGGCATGGCGAGCGCGGAAGATTGCACCAGCGGGGTGAATTTGGTGGTGGCGCCCTTGAGCGCCGACAACGTGCCGACGCTTGCAAGATTGAGCGCCTGCAAATTGGCGGTCAGCGGATCATTATGATCGAAATTCTCCGGCGTCAGATGCAGCCACAGCGGATACGCCGCCACCGGATCGCGCGCATCTTCCGAAAGCTGAACGCGCTGGGCGAGCGCGCGGTCCACAATCACTTTGGTGGGATCGAACGCGATGCCCCACGCCTTGAACAGACGCGGCATGTCCGACACCGGATTGGCGCCCGATTGCGGGTCGAAGCCCGGCGAAGGCCCCGCCATCTCCGAATTGGGATCGACAAACACCAGCACCCGCCCGCCGCGCAAGGCAAACTGGTCAATGGCATAGGCCTGTACCGCGCCAAGCCCGGTGGGGTGGGCAATCATCAGCACATCGACACCGGGCGGAATACGATCGAACCCTGCCGGGATCAGCCGCGTGTCATAGGTCTGGCGCAATTGTTCGTAGACAATATAGGGCTGGGTGCGGCCCTGCATCGCCGCCATCACGCCGCCCGCGCCCAGATCGAGCGGCAGGCCGGTGATGAGGCCCAGCACCGGCTTTGCGGGCGTCGAGAGGTGATAGATCAGCGAGGTCAGATCATATTCGAGATAGGCTTCGCGTTCCTGCGAAAAGAAGGCAATCGCCTCCTTGCCATCGATGGTGTTGGTGCCCACCACACCGAAATAGACCATGTAGCCCGTATCGGTGGGCGCGCCGGACAGGCCGTTGGAAACCGCCTCGTCTTCAGCCGCGGTAAAAGGTTCGGGGTCGA
>DATJDE010000232.1:0-7823 GCA_035497595.1 Rhizomicrobium sp.
AGCCCAGCGCGAGGGAGGAAATGGTGATGCCAAGCTGGGTGGCGGCAAGGTGGGAATCGAGACCTTCCACCGCACGTTGCAAAGCCTTTGCATTGACGCGCCGGGCGGCCACCAGTTCGGCGACGCGGCTTTTGCGCACCGCAACCAGGGAAAATTCTGCCGCAACAAAAAATCCGTTCGCCGCAACCAAAATCAAAACCGCAGCGATCCCAATAAGATCGGCGAAACTACTGCCATCGCCGGTGGGCATGGTCTCCTCCACACTGGCGGGGGCTATCCATCCGCCGGTTAGCCCTCAAGATCGCGGCTCAGCCCCGCCATGGCAAGGGCGCGGCCTTTAAGGGGCTCTCTTGCCGAATGACAAAGGGGGTTCAGGACGATAAAAGCAGCCCATGCTGAAACTCACCGACAAGACCCTCCTCAAGGCAGATGCTTATGTGAACGGCGCATGGGTTCCGGCCCAGGATAGTGCCCGCTTCGCCGTGACCAACCCTGCCACTGGGCAAACCATTGCCGAAATGGCCAATCTGGGCGCTGGCGATGCGCGCGCGGCCATCGAAGCGGCCCACCTGGCCCAACCGGCCTGGGCCGCAAAAACCGCCAAGGAGCGCGCCACGCTTCTGCGCACATGGTTCGAGCTGATCATGGCCGCGCAGGAAGATCTGGCGCAGATCATGACCGCCGAACAGGGCAAGCCGCTGGCCGAAACGCGCGGTGAAGTCGCCTATGGCGCCGCCTTCATCGAATGGTTCGCCGAAGAGGGCAAACGCATCTATGGCGATATCATCCCGACCAACGCCTCCAACCGCCGCATTCTGGTATTGAAGCAGCCCATCGGCGTCGTCGCCGCGATCACGCCATGGAATTTCCCCAATGCGATGATCACCCGCAAGGCCGCGCCCGCGCTCGCCGCCGGCTGCACCTTCCTCATCAAACCCGCCGCCGAAACCCCGCTTTCGGCCACGGCGCTGGCTGAGCTTGCCCATCGCGCCGGAATCCCCAAAGGCGTGTTCAACGTCCTCACCTCGAAGAAATCCTCGGACGTGGGCCTTGAATTCACCCAGCATCCCCTGGTGCGCAAATTCACCTTCACCGGCTCCACCCCCATCGGCAAAAAACTGATGGCGCAATGCGCGACCACGGTGAAAAAAGTCTCGCTTGAACTGGGCGGCAACGCGCCCTTCATCGTGTTCGAAGATGCCGATCTCGACGCCGCGGTCGAAGGGGCCATCGCCTCCAAATACCGCAACATGGGCCAGACCTGCGTCTGCGTGAATCGCATCCTGGTGCAAGATAGCGTGTACGCCGCCTTCGCCGCCAAACTCGCGGCCAAAGTACGCCAGATGAAAGTCGGCAACGGCACCGAAGAGGGCGTGACCCAAGGCCCGCTGATCAATGAAGACGCCGCCAAAAAGGTCGAAGTGTTGATCGCCGATGCGGTGCAAAAAGGCGGCAAGATCACGGTAGGCGGCAAACGCCACGCGCTCGGCCGCACCTACTTCGAACCAACCATCATCGAAGACGCGACCCCCGACATGGAATTCGCCCGCGAAGAAATTTTCGGCCCCGTCGCCGCGCTCTACCGCTTCAAAACCGAAGCCGAGGCCATCGCCATGGCCAACGATACCGAATACGGCCTCGCCGCCTATTTCTACGCCCGCGATATGGGCCGGGTGATGCGGGTGGCCGAGGCGCTGGAATACGGCATCGTCGGCATCAATGAAGGCATCATCTCCACCGAAGTCGCCCCCTTCGGCGGCATCAAGGAATCCGGCATAGGCCGCGAAGGCTCCCGCTACGGCATCGATGATTTCGTAGAAATAAAATACCTGGCACTAGGCGGCCTCTAACCCACTCCCCCTCCTGTCATTCCCGGCGAGCGAAGCGAGGGAAGGGAACCCAGGCATCAACCATAAACACCGCTCTTCGCTCAGACCCTAGAAAGCAAACAGACCCATGATCCCCCGCTACGCCCGCCCCGAAATGACCGCCATCTGGTCCCCCGAAACCAAATTCCGCATCTGGTTCGAAATCGAGGCGCACGCCGCCGACGCACTGGCCGAGCTCGGCGTGATCCCCAAGGATGCGGCGAAAAAAGTCTGGGACATGGGCGCCAAAGCAGACTTCAACGTGGACCGGATCGACGAAATCGAACGCGAGGTCAAACACGACGTCATCGCCTTCCTCACCCACCTCTCCGAAATCGTCGGGCCGGAAGCGCGCTTCGTCCATCAGGGCATGACCTCATCGGATGTGCTGGACACCTGCCTCTCGGTGCAGATGAAACGCGCCGCCGACATCCTGATCGGCGATGTCGATCAGCTTCTCGCCGCCCTCAAAAAACGCGCACTTGAATACAAGCTCACCCCCACCATCGGCCGCAGCCACGGCATCCATGCCGAACCCACCACCTTCGGGGTGAAACTCGCAGGCTTCTATGCCGAATTCGTCCGCGCCCGTGCCCGGCTCATCGTGGCGCGCGAAGAAATCTCGACCTGCGCCATTTCCGGCGCGGTCGGCACCTTCGCCAATATCGACCCGCGCGTCGAAGACCATGTCGCCGCCAAACTCGGCCTCACCGTGGAGCCGGTCTCCAGCCAGGTGATCCCGCGTGATCGCCACGCCGCCTTTTTCGCGACGCTGGGCGTTGTCGCAAGTTCGCTCGAACGGCTGGCCGTCGAAATCCGCCACCTGCAACGCACCGAAGTTCTGGAAGCCGAAGAATATTTCTCCGCCGGCCAAAAAGGCTCCTCGGCCATGCCGCACAAGCGCAATCCGGTGCTGACCGAAAACATCACCGGCCTGGCCCGCATGGTGCGCGCCTATGCGCTGCCCGCAATGGAAAACGTCGCCCTCTGGCACGAACGCGACATCTCGCACTCTTCGGTCGAACGCTATATCGGCCCGGATGCCACCATCACGCTCGACTTCGCACTCGCCCGCGCCACCGGGGTAATCGAAAAACTGATCGTCTATCCCGAACGCATGCAGGAAAACCTCGACCGCACCCACGGCCTGGTACACAGCCAGCGCGTGCTGCTGGCCCTGACACAGGCCGGTGCCAGCCGCGAAGATTCCTATCGCCTCGTCCAGCGCAACGCGATGCGCGCCTGGAACGGCGAAGGCGCCCTGCTCGATCTGCTGAAAGCCGATGCCGAAGTCACCAAGGCCGTGCCGGTGGCCCAGCTCGAACAGCTTTTCGACCTTGGCTATCACCTCAAACATGTCGACACGATTTTCGCCCGCGTGTTCGGCACCGTTTAATCCACGCGCACACCTGTCATGGCCCGCACGGGCCATGACAGTGTGGTGACGGCCAGCGTCTATGCTACACTGATGCTGAGCACGGGGGCCGCCACGCATGCCATTCACACCGACAATCGCCTATCGCGTCAGCCTGGCCGCAGGTCTCCTGCTTCTCGCAGTGGTGGTCTACAGCGCCCTTCTCCCCGCGATGACAATGTGCGGCGGCCTCGATCCCAGCTACCAGCCCATCGTCGCCTTTGAACTCGCCCGCTCGGTCAGCGATCTGCAAGCCATCTTCGGCAGCGCCCCCGGCGCCTGCCGCGACGCGGTAGTGGCGCAGTTCACTTACATCAACATGGCAGACGACCTGCTGTTCATCCCGCTCTACGGCATCTTCCTGGTGTTCTTCTTCCTGGCCAGCCACGCGCGCCATCAAAAGCTCGCCATCACGGGGGTCGTTCTCGTCGTCCTGGCCTGCCTTGCCGATTACATCGAAAACGCCTGCCTGTTCCGCATCACCCAAAACCCCGACGTGCCAAGCTATTCACTCGCCTTGCTGCCCTGGGCAACCGGCGTCAAATGGATGTTCCTCGCCATCCCCGGCGCCCTCGCAGGCTACATCCTGTCCTTACGCGGCGGCTGGCGCTGGATCATCGCAGGCCTCACCATCGCAGGCGCGGTCATCGTGGCGCTCGCCATGGCCGACCCAGCCAGCTTCGGCCGCTACGCCGCCAGCGGCGTAACCATCAGCTGGGCCATCATCCTGATCGCGGACGCCATCGGTGCCTTGCGTACCGCACCTTCCGCGCAAACCTGATCCCGCCTAAAATGATGCAGGGTGCATCTCATGCGCTGAAGCTTGGCCAGCATAATCCTGGCGCATCGGCGCCGATCCGGCCCAGCCCAAATATTCGCGCATATGGGACAGGATTTGCGCGTCACTGTCGGCAGGCAAAATTTCCATGTAGCGCACACCCGCTTTGCGAAGCGCTTCTTTTTTGATGGCATCACGGGCGGCAGCATTTCCTTGATGATGCCCTTCACCCTGATATTCAACCGCCAGAACGGGCCAACCACCCTGATCGACAATCAGAATGTCGACACGCTTGCTATTTATCGAGCGAAACGCTTCCTCGCTGGACGATTGCAGTATTTCTCCGAGACACGTCTGAGCAAAAACGCGATAGCCTTTTCGCGCCGCAGCGATATCGCTTTCGATAAGTCTGAACGCGCGATATTCCGAGGCATTCAAAATCCGCCGCTTTTGGAAAGGCGACAGCATCACCGCCTGTAATTGCGGTCCGAAATAGTCACGATTGAATTCATAATCCGCGCGGTACCACTTTGGTCGAAACGACCCGCGATACCGCCGCGCACGCGGCGAACCGAAAAGCCCGCCCTTACCGGTGGCGATACGAATTAAAACAGCCAAAGAAACGACCAAGGCCAGCGCCGCGATTTTCACGTCGCTCCACGCTTCCAAGCCTGGCAAGAACGGCCCCATGCATTTGCCCGCAAAATCGCTCAATGCGCGCGCAGCATAAGCAGTCTTGCGTTAACGAAATATTGGTATGGAGCGCTAAGGAAACATCCAGAAGCCCCAATATCATTCAACTATTCTAGGCATGTGGGAAATATTTAACTTGCCCGGATCGCATAACGGATCGGCAGTTTCTTCAACCCGCTGACAAAGACCGATTGCACCCGCGCCGTCTCGCCCACCTGCTCGATATGATCGAGCCGCTTCAAAAGCTCGGCAAAGAACGCCTTGATCTCCATCTTGGCCAGATGCTGGCCAAGACAGACATGCGCGCCATAACCAAAAGCGACATGGCGGTTAGGCTCCCGATCCACTTTAAAGCTGAACGGGTCCGCATACACATCTTCATCGCGATTGCCCGAAAGATAGAGCAGCGACAGCGCCTCGCCCTTTTTGATTTTCTGTCCGCGCAATTCATAATCTTCCATCGCGGTACGCATGAAATGCTGCACCGGCGTAACCCAGCGGAACATCTCATCCACCGCCGACCCCATCAGCGCCGGATTATCCTTCAGCTTCTGCATCTCAGCAGGATTGGCGATCAACGCCTGCAAACCGCCCGCAATGGTGGAGCTGGTCGTATCATGCCCCGCCGTCGCCACGATGATATAGTAAGAGGCCGTCTCGATATCCCCCAGCGGACACCCCTTCACCTGCCCATTGGCGATCACACTGGCCAGATCCTCACCCGGCTTGGCCCGCCGCTCAGCAGTGATGGATTGGAAATACTGAAAGAAATCGAAAATCGCATTGCTGTTTTCGGTCGCGCCGGTGCGCTTCAAATCCGGGTCCGTGCCGCCAAACAATTCCTGCGTCAGCTTCAACATGCGCGCCTCATCGCTTTCCGGCACGCCCAAAATCGACATGATCACCTGCAGCGGATAATACATCGCAATGGATCTGATGAAATCGCACTCCGGCCCCAGCTCCACCATGCGGTCGACATAGCGTTTGGCCAGTTCATTCACCCGCGCTTCGAGTTTTTTCAGATTGCCCGGCATGAACCAGGGCTGCGTCAGCCCGCGATAGGCCCGGTGATCGGCCCCATCCATATCGATCAGCGTGCGCAACGGCGACACGCGCCCCGTCTTCGGGTCCGGCCCACCCCACATCGCTGCCAGCGTCCGCTCCTGTTCAATATCCATCAACACCGAGCGCGGCTCGTTGTGAAAAATCTCGTTCAGCTTCTCGATTTCCAGAATGTCGGCATGTTTGGTCACCGCCCAATAGGGCCGCACACCATCAGGCGTCGTCCAATGCACCGGATCGTTTGCCCGCAGCCCCGCAAAAATAGCGTGCAGCTCTGCCTCATCGCCATAGGTGACAGGAGACGCAATGGCATTATCGATTGAAGACATAAGAGAGCCCCGAAGCTTTTTGCTGCGCGATTGTTGGGCAAGCCCGCGTCGCCCGCAAGGCGCATGTCTCAAATCGGAGCACAATGCGAGCACGGCTCAGCATCGCGCGAAGACAAGGCCGCGCCAACCGTTTGATCTTCAAACCGCTGGCGCGCCCGCTCAGTCCTATTTCTTGTCGTTCGCAACCTGGTCGACAGCGACCGCCAACAATTCGGCCATCTCCTTGCGAATCGCATGGTCGGAGCGGGCGATCCCCTTGGCATCAAAATCCCGGCGCACTTTGCGGAAGACGTCTTCCTCGCCTGCTTCCTCGAAATCGGCCTTCACAACCTCCTGGGCATAGGCATCTGCCGCCTCGCCCGTGATGCCCATTTCACCCGCAGCCCACAGGCCGAGCAGTTTGTTGCGCCGTGCGGTCACTTTGAAGCGCATACCTTCATCATGGGCCCATTTCGCCTCAGCGGCCTTTTCTCGGTCGTTCAACGCGTCTGCCATCACATAACCTCTTGAAAGTAAGTCAAAAAACCTAAGCCTTGCGGCATCTTCGCCCACGACCATAGCCGAAGCTGGGGGCGAAAGAACCGTCGCATTGCCGCGACACATCCCCTGTCTTAAGTTGCCGCACTGTCTTAAGTTGCCACACTGTCTAAATTGGACGTCCGGCGGGGCCAGACAAGCCCCGTTTTTTGCTTTTGGGCGCCCTGTCCACGCCCGGGGACATTGCACAATGAAACGCCGCCGCTTGATTTACGAAGGCAAGGCCAAAATCCTTTACGAAGGACCGGAGCCAGGCACCGTCATCCAATACTTCAAGGATGACACCACCGCCTTCGACGCCCAGAAAAAAGCCACGCTGGATGGCAAGGGCGTCCTCAACAACCGCATCAGCGAATATCTGATGATGCAGCTCAATGCGATCGGCGTGCCGACCCATTTCGTGCGCCGCCTCAACATGCGCGAACAACTGGTCAAAGAGGTGGAGATTGTCCCCCTCGAAGTGGTGGTGCGCAATGTGGCGGCCGGCTCGCTGTCCAAGCGCCTGGGCATCGAGGAAGGCACGGCCCTGCCGCGCTCCATCATCGAATATTATTACAAGAACGATGCGCTGCACGACCCCTGGGTCAGTGAAGAACATATCACCGCCTTCGGCTGGGCCAGCCCGCAGGATCTGGACGACATCGTGAACCTGTCGATCCGGGTGAACGACTTCCTCTCCGGCCTGTTCCTCGGCGTCGGCATCAAGCTGATCGACTTCAAGCTGGAATTCGGCCGGCTGTGGGAAAGCGAATATATGCGCATCGTGCTGGCCGACGAGATCAGCCCCGATTCCTGCCGGTTATGGGACGCAGTGACCAACGAAAAGATGGATAAAGACCGTTTCCGCCGCGACATGGGCGGCGTGGTCGAAGCCTATTCCGAAGTCGCAAAACGCTTAGGCATCCTGCCAGAATCCGGCCAAAGCGAAGTCAAAGGCCCCGTCCTGGTAAGATGAGTCCGGCACCCACCCTCCCCTTGAGGGAGGGTCGAAATTTGTACTTCGCAAATTTCGGGGAGGGGTCCCAGTGCCCGCATCACCACCCTCGCGTCGGATTTAACACCTCCCCCAAGGGAAAAGCTAAAACAACAAGGCCCGCACCCGATATGAAAGCCCGCGTCGTCATCACCCTCAAAAACGGCGT
>DATJDE010000233.1:0-3130 GCA_035497595.1 Rhizomicrobium sp.
AGTTTGACGAGACCAAAGAGGCTCGCGCCCAGCCACAATAGCGCCCAGAAAATCAGGACGAACAGGACGGCCAGGGCCAATTGCAAACCCAGCTTCCACGACACGTCGAAATGGGTGGGGTAGGTGGCGCGGAAACGGCGGTCATGGTCGCCGCCCGTAATTAGCGCATGGGAAATGAAAATGAGAACCACGGTGCCGACAAATGTGAGGGCTGACGGAATCAGATTTGGCGTGCCGTCGGTCGGCCAACCATGCCAGATGTCATACCAGCCGAGAAACGCGGTGAGAGCGGTTGCGCTCAACACCCACAACGCCACGGTGCGGGCGCGCAGGTTGCCGATGCTCAGAATGAAGATGAGCGGGACGGTGAGGCTTGCGACCAACAGCGGGGCGAAGACCAGCCCGTCGGTGGCGGGCCAGACCTTATAGTCGTGGGCAAGATAGAGAAGATAAAGCGCGAGGCCTTGAAAGACGCCTGCTGCCAGTCTGGCGATGACAAGCGTTTGCCCGGCCACGGTTTTGCCGATGGTGTCTTCGATGGTCATGGGTGTGCCCCCCGCTTTACGCAGGAAGGCTAACCCGGATTTCAGTTATCATCCATCTTCAGGGCAGCGATGAAGGCTTCCTGGGGGATTTCTACCTTGCCGAACTGGCGCATTTTCTTTTTGCCCTCTTTTTGCTTGTCGAGGAGCTTGCGTTTGCGGGAGATGTCGCCGCCATAGCATTTGGCGGTCACGTCTTTACGCATGGCGCTGATGGTTTCGCGGGCGACCACCTTGCCGCCGATGGCGGCTTGGATGGGGATTTGGAACAGGTGGCGCGGGATCAGCTCTTTGAGCTTTTCGCACATCGAGCGGCCGCGGCTTTCGGCGCGGGTGCGGTTGACGATGATGGAGAGGGCGTCCACCGGCTCGCCGTTCACCAGGATCGACATTTTGACCAGGTTGCCTTCTTCGTAGCCGTCGATGTGATAGTCGAAGCTGGCATAGCCGCGTGAGACCGATTTTAGGCGGTCGTAGAAATCGAACACCACTTCGTTCAGCGGCAATTTGTAGATCACCATGGCGCGGGCGCCGGCATAGGTGAGTTCGACCTGGGAGCCGCGGCGGTCCTCGCACAGTTTCAGCACGGCGCCGAGATATTCATCCGGCACGAAGATGGTGGCTTTGATCCACGGTTCTTCGATGGTTTTGATCAGCGTCACATCCGGCATGTCGGCAGGATTGTGCAGCTCTTTCATCGTGCCGTTGTTCATGTGCAGGCGGTAGATGACGCTGGGCGCTGTCGTGATGAGATCGAGATTGAATTCGCGTTCGAGCCGTTCGCGAATGATTTCGAGATGGAGCAGGCCGAGAAAACCGCAGCGGAAGCCGAAGCCCAATGCGGCGGAAGATTCGGTTTCGTAGGTGAAGCTCGCATCATTCAGATGCAGTTTGGAGAGGGCTTCGCGCAAATCATCGAACACGGCGGCGTCGACCGGGAAGAGACCGCAGAAGACGACCTGTTGTGCCGCTTTAAATCCGGGAAGCGCGTTGGCGGTTGGCTTTTTGTCGTCGGTGATGGTGTCACCGACTTGTGTATCGGCCACCTGTTTGATCGCGGCAGTGAAAAAGCCGACATCGCCGGGACCGAGTTTGTCGAGCATCACCTGTTTGGGGGTGAACACGCCGACACGTTCGGTTTGATACACCGCATCGGCGGCCATCATGCGGATTTTCTGGCCGCGCTTCAGCTCGCCATCGACAATGCGCACCAACACCACGACACCGAGATAGGTGTCGTACCAGCTATCGACCAGCAGGGCTTTGAGCGGTGCGTTCACATCGCCCTTGGGTGCGGGCAGGCGGGTGACCACCGCTTCGAGCACGCCTTCGATGTTGAGGCCGGTCTTGGCCGAGATGCAGACGGCTTCGGACGCATCAATCCCGATCACGTCTTCGATCTGCTGACGCACGCGTTCGGGTTCGGCGGCGGGCAAATCGACCTTGTTGAGGACGGGGACGATGTCGAGCCCGGCATCGATCGCCTGATAGACATTGGCGAGGGTCTGCGCTTCGACGCCCTGGCTCGCATCGACCACCAGCAGCGCGCCTTCGCAGGCAGCCAGGCAGCGGGAGACTTCATAGGCGAAGTCCACATGGCCCGGCGTGTCCATCAGGTTGAGGGTGTAGGTCTCGCCGTCCTGCGCCTTGTATTCGAGGCGGACGGTCTGGGCCTTGATGGTGATGCCGCGCTCGCGCTCGATATCCATCGAGTCGAGGACTTGATCCTTCATCTCGCGGTTGGTGAGCCCGCCGGTGAACTGAATCAGCCGGTCGGCGAGCGTGGATTTGCCATGGTCGATATGGGCGACGATGGAGAAATTGCGGATTTTGGCCAGGTCGGTCATGGGAGGCGGGGTATAACGGGGGTGGTGGGCAGCGTCCAGCCATCGCGCCGTCGCGTTCTGTATCTTGAGCGCGAAGGTGGAACCGGTTACGCCTGAAGGGTCCAAAAAGGCGGGCCGGTGTGGTTAGCCCGGTCGCCTCCCGAAGGGCTGGGAGGTTCTGGCGGGGCCTGTTGCAGCCCCAGTCCCATGACGGTCCTTCCGCACACCATGGTGGTGCGTGGAACAACCCATGGATGGCTTTTATGAACCTCTCCTCTCAAACACTTGCTGTTTCGATTGACCGCCCGTTTGCCGTGGTCGCCGCCTATCTGGCCAAGCCGCCCAACTTTCCCGATTGGGCGAGCGGGCTGGCCAGCGGGCTTAAGGCGGAGGGCGACGCCTGGATCGGGGAGGCACCGCAGGGGCGGATTGTCATTCGCTTTTCCCCGCCGAATGATTTTGGCGTTGCCGACCATTGGGTGACCTTGCCGGATGGGCAGGAGGTCTATGTGCCGCTCAGAGTGCTGGCGCATGGACAGGGGTGTGAGGTGATCCTCACGCTGTTTCGGCTGCCCGCGATGAGCGACGCGGATTTTGCCCGTGACGCCGCTTGGGTGGCGAAGGATCTGGCGCGGTTGAAGGCGGTATTGGAGGGTTAGGCGCGCAGAGTTGCGCCGGTCGCTTTTTCTACCGCTGCCACGATCTTCTGGGTGATGGCTTCGATATCCGCATCCGTCAGGGTTTTGTCTTTCGGTTGCAGGC
>DATJDE010000234.1:0-5709 GCA_035497595.1 Rhizomicrobium sp.
GGCGAAAAATGCCACGCCATGGGCACCGGCCAATGCTCCTGCAATGGTTATCAAGCTCATAAGCAACAACACCCAGTGAACCCGTTGCATCCGCCGGAAGGTACGCTCGGGATCATTTTGAAGTTGCCCTGCGATCTTGCGATGCATCAATGGTTCGGCAACGAACAGTATGAGGGTGAAAATGGCCCACACGGCGACCATTGCGTGCATCCACCAGAATGACAGATGTGCGAACCTCTCCCAAAGGTCGAGTTTCCACACCATGTAGAGACCGCTAAGGCCGACGATCAGCGTCATGGCGCGGGCTATCCACGCAAAGCGGCGCTCCACCGCCTCGAACATATGGCCGCCCGCTTCGCCGGTGCGGAACGATTTTACTGTCGGCAATACGACCATGGTGACCATGCCGACGCCGCCGATCCATATGACAACGCCCAGAACGTGCAAAATGCGAGCAAGGGTCAACGTGTCCATGATCATCCCGGTTTCCCGTCGATGCGTGGTGTCGTTAGAATTCTCCCGTAAGACAGGACAAACAACCCGAACGCCGAAATCCAGAACGCACCCGCAAACGCAATGGCGGTGTCATAGTGCGTCGGCGCAAACCAATGGCCGAAGACCCTGATAACGGCGGCGAGTGTCACAAACACATAGGCGGCAACCGCGCCTTGCGGCGCGACCAGTGTGCGCCCTGTGTGGCCGAGCGCAGCGCGGGTCATCACCGCCAGAATCATCGTTGCAAAGGCGCCTGTCGTGAAGGCATGAATATACTTTGCCGCCAGCGAAACATCGGCAACCAGCCACAACCCCTTTAACAGCAGCCCGATAACAAGCCACGCATAACCGGCGTGCAGCACCCAGACGAGGGGCTCGCGAAGCGCTCTGTGTCCCTGCCATTGGGCCAGACGGGTAGCCTGAAGCGCTGCTGCGATCAACGCCACAATTCCGCTTTCCTGCGATTGGGGAGCGATGACGTCAGTCAGCAGAACAGCCAGCATCGCGGCAATCGCGGCGCCATCGAGCATCGGCCGCGCTGTCATCTGGATGGTGATCGCGTGCCTGACGAGACCGTTACGCGTGAAGCCGGGGATGATCCGCCCGCCGACGACGGTGATCAAAAGCAACACGATGTCGATGCCAATGCTCAGCCCTGCATGTTCCGCGCCCTCCCAGGCGCCGAGCTGGCCAAGGTGAAAACAGAGATTGGCGAGAAACAGCGCCAGCAGAGCCGGTACAAACCCCAGATTGCGCAGCTTTCCCGCCCGCAGCAATGGTGGTGCAAGTGCGAGGGCCAGCGCCGGGAAGAACGCAAGATCGGCAATGGCGGTGACAACCGGTGAGAGCGTGCACCATGGCATCATCACAACCCGCCCGACCAGCCAGATGGCAACAAGACTGCCGAGGGGCCACCCCGCATATGGCTTGCGCCCGGCCCAGCCCGGAACAGCGGTCAACAGAAAGCCGCCTATGGCAGCGGCTACGAAGCCAAACAACATCTCATGTGCGTGCCAGTAAACGGGCGCTATTGCAGTGTCTGGCCAGAGGCCTGGTAGAAAATAGACGGCAAGCCATAGCGCCATGTTGAAAATGGCAGCCAAGCCGGCCAAAAGAAAAAACGGCCTGAAGCCATATGCGAATGTTACTGCCACTCGCGCCCGTATTTCAGTGCCGCCGTTGAACACACACCCTCCCGATGCTCAGAGATTTCTCTGTGGAGTTTCAAACCCGCAGAGGGATCAAGCCGCATTAAACGAGTATTTCATATACTTCTTTAAGGTGCGGCAGCAAGTTTTGACCGGAGATCGCCTCTGGCGCCGGGGCCGAACATGTCGCTATCTGGCGGGTAGCGCGGTGGCCGAGATGCTTTTCTGGTTGTCTCGGCCTCTTTTCATCGCCGCCGGTGCACGGGAAAGAACTTGACGCTCCGTCATTCTATTTGCCGGTACTTTGGGGTGATTTTATTTTGCCCCACGGCACATAGAAACCTCTCCCAGCCGTGTCTCAATAAGAGTGGCCCGAACGCTTTGGCCGATAAAGGTACGTGGTGATGGCGTGGGGCATGTCTGAAACGCCCAAAACAGATCTGAAAGGCGCCGAGGCTCAGCGTCCGGCGATGGATATTGGCGTGCCTGACGCCATGCAGTGGTTTTTGCGAGAGGTTTTACCCTTGGAAGCGGTCCTTGTTCGATATCTGCGCCAGAACTGGCGGGATCAGAGCGACATCGAGGATATGCTCCAGGATGTATATGTGCGCGTATACGAAGCGGCAAAGCGCCGAACCCCCGATAGGGCCAAACCTTTCGTCTTCACAACGGCGCGCAATCTGCTCATCAACCGCGTGCGCGATCGCGCTGTGGTTCCCATAGATGCGGTCGCCGATCTCGACGCGCTCAACATTGCGATGGATATACCTGGCCCCGACCGCACGGTTGTCGCGCGTGATGAGCTGCGCCGGCTGAGCGACGCAATAGACCGTCTGCCGCCGCATTGCCGCGACGTGATTGTGCTGCGCCGGATCGAAAATCTGTCACGCTCCGAAATCGCGCAGCGCCTCGGCATTGCCGAAACAACCGTGTCGTCCTACCTCACCGAGGCGATTTACGCGCTCTCTCATTTGCTGAATGCAGAGCCCGCAGACCCGCGGGTGCGCCCATGACAATTCTGGACGCAAAGGCCATCAATCTGGAAGCTGCCGGCTGGATCGAACGGCAGGATCGCGCTGGTTGGACCGATATCGACCAGGGTGATCTTGATGCCTGGCTCGCTCAATCCACCGCCCACCTGATCGCCTATCATCGCATGCGCGACACCTGGAAGCGGTCGGAAAAGCTTGTCGTTTTACGGGCGCAATTTGCGAACGCCCGGCCACGGCCGGTCCGTCATGGCGCGCCAACCGCGATGCGGGTTTTGGTCGCCACTATTATGTTCGCGGTGCTGGGTGCAGTTGTCTACTTTTCTCAGCCCCCATCGGGGCGCGTTTACGCAACGGCTGTCGGCGAACGCCAGACGTTACGCCTGTCCGATGGATCTCGCATTGAGTTGAACACCAATACAATGGTGCGCATTGCCAAAAGTGGCCGCGCGGTCACGCTGGAACGCGGCGAAGCCTTTTTCCATATCGTGCACAATGAAATGCGGCCGTTTATCGTTACGGTTGGGGAGCACCGTGTGGTGGACCTTGGCACAACATTCGACGTGCGCCGGGAAGACGGTCGCCTTGAAGTTGCGCTGATTGAGGGCAAGGCGCGGGTCGATGCGCTTGGCAAGGGGCGCGCGAGAACCACAATGCTTGCCCCCGGCGATGTGATGGTGGCAACCGCAAATTCCGTTGTTCTGACACGGCACACAAACGCCAAACTCACAGATCAGCTCGGCTGGCGGCGTGATGTGATTGTTTTCAGCCACACGGCGCTGGCCGACGCCGCTGCCGAACTCAACCGTTACAACGGCAGAAAAATCGTCATCACCGATCCGGTTGTCGCGAAAATGAAAATTGGCGGCACATTTCCCGTTAACGGCACCGCGCAACTGATCGATGTGGCGCGCGATCTTTTCAAACTTCGTGTCCAGGACGGCGGTGATGAAGTGATTATCTCGCGCTGACCAGATTGTACCAACGCATCGCCGGCCATTTCGGCAAAAAGCCTGATCCTGAAGGGGGGAATATGAAAAAACGACACGCATTGAAGGCAACGCTTGCGCTATCTACCAGCCTGGTGAGCTTCGCCTCGCTTGCCCATGCGGGCGGTTTTAACGTCGTCCCCGGCGATCTCAAGGGTGCGCTGGACAGTTACGCAAAACAGGCCGGAATTGCACTTGCCTATCGGGAAGACGCCGTCGTCGGTGTGCGGACGAAAGGTGTGGTCGGGGATGTAACGCCGGGCAAAGCATTGAACCGCATTCTCTCCGGTACCGGGTTCATCGCCAGACAACACGCGAGCGGCGCCATCACTATCGTCCGCGATGTCCAGGCGCTGAACGCACCGTCCGAAAATTTACCGATGCTTACGCTCGCGCAGGCCACTGCTGCACCGCACGCGGTGGAAACGGTCACCGTCACGTCGTCAAAACTAGGCGGCGTCGATGTGCAGTCTATCCCCATTTCGATCACGGCGCTCAGCCAGGAACAACTGACTGCAAGCCAAACCAATGGCGGCCCCGATCTTGTAAAGCAGGTGCCAAACCTCACCTTCACCAAAACAAATTTTTCCGGCTACAGCATTCAGATCCGCGGCATCGGAACACAGGCAATTTCGGTTACTACAGATCCTGCTGTGGCGATTGCCTTCAACGACACGCCCTTCATTCGCAATCACTTCTTTGAGCAGGAATTTTTTGACGTTGCGCAGGTCGAAATTCTGCGTGGACCCCAAGGGACCCTCTATGGGCGCAACGCGACTGCGGGCGTGGTCAACATCACCAGCGCCAAGCCATCCGATCAATTTGAAGCAATGGTATCCGGCGAACTTGGCAATTATCAATCCCGCCGTTTCGAGGGCATGGTCAACATCCCCATCGTCGATGATCGCGTTGCCATCCGTATCGCGGGGGAATGGACCAAGCGCAAGGGCTATTCTTTCAACGAACTCACCGACTCCTCCATCGACGGGCGAAATCTGTGGTCGGGCCGTGTCACTGTCGGCTGGAAGCCGATGGAAAAATTGCAAACCTATCTGATATGGGAACATTTCTCGGAAGATGACGATCGCCTGCGCAGCTCCAAACAGCTTTGCAAAACCGATCCAATCCCCACAAGTGTTGGCGGCCAGCCGGTTCCACTGACCACCGCAGGCGTGTTTAACGTCGCGCCATACTTAAGCCAGAGCTGCCAAATGGTGTCGCTCTATTCGCCTGAGGCGTTTCAGGTGCCGAACGGGTTCTCGCTGCCCTATTATCTTGGTCCGCAGTTCAACGGCCTGATGAACAACACGGTCGATCCCTATTCGCGGACTACTCAGTCGAGCGACCTGCGCAGAATAGAATCCCAGTTCACGCCGGACTACGGCGTGAAAAGTAATGTGGTGGAGCTGAGCAACACCTATGAGGTCAGCCCTTCGCTGACCTTCGTGTCCGAGACTTCGTTCAGCAACGATTTTCTGCGGTCAACGCAGGATTACAACCGCTTCAACACCGCGCCGGGCGTTTTCACGAAAGGCGTTCGTGGTATGGGGACAATTGGTCCAATCACGAATTATCTCATCGATCGCGATGGTGTGTTCTGCGACCCCCAGCTTGGCTGCAGTGATCGGCTGCTGGCAATGGATATGGTGGTCGCTAAATCCTGGCAAGCAGGCCAGGAGCTTCGCATCACGTCCCATTTCACCGGGCCGTTCAATTTCAGCTTCGGCGGCAATTACCTGCATTACGAAACAGACGAAAACTATTATGTCTTTATCAATTCACTCACCGCATTTTCCTGGGCGCAAGGCGGCAGTACTTCCGAATTTCCACGCGGTCCCTGGGTGCCCGGCGTGTCCGACAATAGCGGCTGCCTTCTGCGCTATGGCGGCTTCAAATATTACGATCCGACGAAAGGTGGCGGTTCGCCAAACGTCAACGCGTGCACCTATATCGACCCGAACCCTGTCACGAATCTGAATGACAAGGGGCACAATTATTTTCTTAGCCAGAACCCATACACGCTGAACTCTTTTGCGGCGTTCGGGGAAAGCTATTACGAGATTCTCTCCGACCTGAAGGCGACAGTCG
>DATJDE010000235.1:0-1869 GCA_035497595.1 Rhizomicrobium sp.
AGCCGATGCGGATGTTGCGGCTGCTGCAGGGCGATGTGGGAGCGGGCAAGACCATTGTGGCGTTTCTGGCGCTGCTTTCTGCGGTGGAAGCGGGCTCTCAGGGCGCGCTGATGGCGCCGACGGAAATTCTCGCGCGGCAGCATATGGCCTCGCTTGCGCCGCTGGCAGCGGCCGCGGGGATTCGCCTGGCGCTGCTCACCGGGCGCGAAAAGGGCGCGACGCGGCAGGAAATTTTGAGCGCGCTGGCGGCGGGTGAGATTCACATTCTGGTCGGCACCCATGCGCTGTTTTCCGACGATGTGGGGTTTGCCGATCTGGGTCTTGCGGTGGTGGATGAGCAGCACCGTTTTGGCGTGCATCAGCGCATGGCGTTGCAGGGCAAGAACAACAAGCCCACCGATGTGCTGGTGATGACGGCAACGCCCATTCCGCGCACGCTGGCGCTGACCGCCTATGGCGATATGGATGTCTCGCGCCTTCTGGGCCGCCCGCCGGGGCGCAAAAAGGTGGAGACCCGCGTTCTGCCCGGCGACCGGATGGATGAGGTGACGGCGAATTTGGCGCGCGCCATTGCGGGGGGCGCGCGGGCCTATTGGGTGTGCCCGCTGGTGGAAGAATCCGAAAAGATCGATCTGGCGGCAGCCGAAGAACGCGCCGCGATGTTGAAACGGGTGCTGGGGCCGAAAGTGGGGCTGGTGCATGGCCGCATGAAGGGGCCTGAACGCGATGCGGCGATGGCGGCGTTCAAGGCGGGTGAGACGCAGGTTCTGGTTGCCACCACGGTGATCGAAGTGGGCGTGGATGTGCCCGAAGCCAGCATCATGGTGATTGAACATGCCGAGCGTTTTGGGCTGGCGCAGTTGCATCAGTTGCGCGGGCGTGTGGGGCGCGGGGAGGCGAAATCGAGTTGTCTGTTGCTCTATCACGGGCAGTTGGGGGAAACGGCCAAGGCGCGGCTGAAAACCATGCGCGACACCGATGACGGCTTCATCATTGCCGAGGAGGATTTGCGCCTGCGTGGTGCGGGCGAGCTTTTGGGCGTGAAGCAGAGCGGGCTGCCGCAGTTTCGGCTTGCTGACATTGTTGTTCATGCTGATCTTTTGCAAGCGGCGCGCGATGATGCGGGGCTTATTCTTGCGCGCGATCCCGAGCTTAAAACTACCCGTGGCGAAGCCTTGCGGGTTCTGCTTTACCTCTTCGGGAGAGACGAGGCTATTCGCTATCTAAGGACTGGTTGAGTATGCAGCCCGATTTTGCCCCCGCATTGCACAAGGCGCTGACCCGCGCCATTCCCGGCCTTGAGCGGCTGGAGGGGCTTGTCCGTTTAACCGGCGGGGCGAGCCAGGAGACCTGGGCGTTCGATGCCATGGCTGCGGGCGCGCGCATACCGCTGATCCTGCGGCGCAGCCCCGGCGGCGTGCCGCGCGTGATCGAGGGGACGGCAGTTTCGCTTGCCACCGAAGCGCGCACCATCGAAGCGGCGCGCGCCAAGGGCGCACGGGCGCCGAATGTGCGCCTTGTGCTGACGCCGGAGGACGGAATTGGCGAAGGCTATGTGATGGAGCGGCTGTCGGGCGAAACCATTGCGCGCAAGATTTTGCGCGATGCGGAGTTCGATGCGGTGCGGCCGCATCTGGCCTATCAGTGCGGCGAGCTTCTGGCACGGATTCATCAAGTGGATGTTGCACCGCTTAAGGAATTTCTGCCGGTGGTGGATGGGCCGACACAATTGCGCCAGTTCAGGGATCGCTATGATTCCTACGATTATCCGCATCCGATGTTTGAATTGGCATTCAAATGGCTGGAACCGCGGCTGGGGCGGGCTGCGCGGCAGACGCTGGTGCATGGCGATTTTCGCCATGGCAATAT
>DATJDE010000236.1:0-9298 GCA_035497595.1 Rhizomicrobium sp.
TTCGACATTCTTCGCGCGGGTTGAGGGTTGCGCGCGTGGCACCTGGGTGGCCCGCACTTGGCGGGCCATGACATGGGGTGTTGAGGCTGGTTCTTTGTCGAGCGGCCCCCCACCCAAAAATTCTTTGAATTTTTCGACCTCCCCACAGGGGGAGGTTGAGTGGTTAGGTTGTTACCATTTCGTCCAGGGAGTAGCCGGCGGAGCGGACGGTTCGTATGGGGTCTTTGGCGCCTTCTACGCTTAGGGCTTTGCGCAGGCGGCCTACGTGGACGTCTACGGTGCGGGCTTCGACATAAATGTCTGAGCCCCAGACGGCATCCAGCAGTTGTTCGCGGCTGAAGACGCGGCCGGGGTGTTGGATCAGGTGGTCCAGCAATTTGTATTCTGTCGGGCCTAAATGGACTTCGCGGCCCTTGCGGCGGACGCGGTGGGTGGCGCGGTCCATTTCTATGTCGCCGACGCGGAGCAGATCGTCTGTCAGGCCGGGGCGGATGCGGCGCATGACGGCGCGCAGGCGGGCCAGAAGTTCGCTCATCGAAAAGGGTTTGGTGATGTAATCATCGGCGCCGGTGTTGAGGCCGCGGATGCGATCTGCCTCCTCGCCGCGCGCGGTCAGCATGATGATGGGGACGTTGCGGGTTTCGGGGCGGGCGCGCAGGCGGCGGCAGACTTCAATGCCCGAGAGTTGCGGCAGCATCCAGTCCAGCAGCACCAGGTCGGGTTTTTCTTCCGAGGCCAGCAGCAGGGCTTCCTCGCCATCGCCGGCCTGCACCACGCGGTAGCCTTCGCGTTCCAGATTGTAGCGCAGCAGGGTGATGAGGGCGCCTTCATCTTCGGCGACGAGGACGGTGGGCTCGCTCATTGTGCGGTTCCGTAGGGGACGCTGGTTTCGCTGGTGGTGTCGGCTTTGGGGCGGTCTGCGGAGAGATGTTCGCCGTTCACCATGTAGTAGACGGTTTCGGCGACGTTGGTGCAGTGATCGCCGCTGCGTTCGATATTCTTTGCGACGAACAGAAGATGGGTGCAGAGCCCGATGGTGCGCGGGTCTTCCATCATATAGGTGAGCAGTTCGCGGAACAGGCTGTTGTAGATTTCGTCGATCTCGCCATCCTGCTGCCACACGGCTTTCGCGCTTTGCGCATCGCGGCGGGCATAGGCATCGAGCACCTGCTTCAACTGCGCCTGAACCTGACGGCCCATGCGGGCAAGGCTCATGGTGAGGCGGATCGGTGGTTCGCGGTTGAGCACGATGGCGCGCTTGGCGATGTTTTTTGCCAGATCGCCGATGCGTTCCAGTTCACTCGCCATTTTCAGCGCGGCGAGGGTTTCACGTAAGTCGCCCGCCATGGGCTGGCGCAAGGCGAGGAGTTTCAGCGACTGGTCTTCGATTTGATATTGCAGCTGGTCGATGCGGTGATCGGAGACGATCACGCCTTCGGCTTTGGCGGTGTCTCTGCGGCCTATCGCGTCTATCGCATCGGCGAGCTGGGTTTCGGCAAGGCCGCCCACTTGCGCGACGGCGCTGGTCAACGCTTCGAGTTTTTCGCCAAAGGCCCGCACTGTGTGATCGGTCATCGAGGGTCCACCGCTGTATCGTCACGCCTGCCTACAGGCCTAGCCACATGTCTTTGCGACAGTTTTATAACATTTCCGTGACAGGCGTGAGGACCAAAACGGGCAGGCTGACGGTGAAGGTGCTGCCCTCGCCTGCCGTGCTCTCGATTTGCAGGCGGCCGTTGTGGCGGTTGACGATGTGTTTGACGATGGCAAGGCCAAGGCCGGTGCCGCCTTTTTCGCGGCTGCGTTTGACATCCACCCGGTAGAAACGCTCGGTCAGGCGGGCAATGGCCGCGCGGGGGATGCCTTCGCCATCATCGCGCACGGCGATATGCACCATGGCGGCGGAACAGGTGAGGTTGACCCGAACATGGCCGCCCACGCGGCCATATTTCACCGCATTGTGCAGCAGGTTCTGGAACAATTGGGTCAGTTCGTCCGGCTCGCCCAGCACCTGGGGCAGGCCGGGGTCTGCCGTGATGGCGATGTGGATGTGTTCAGCTTCTGCCAGCGGCAGGAGGGGGGCGGCGGCGCTGCGCACCACCTGTTCCAGATCGACATGGTGCTGCGGGGGGACGTGCTCGTTGAGTTCGATGCGGGTCAGCGAGAGCAGGTCTTCGATCAGGCGGCGCATGCGGGCGGCTTCCACGCTCATAATGCCGAGGAAGCGTTCGCGGGCCGCTGCATCGTCACGGGCATGGCCGCGCAAGGTATCGATGAAGCCGGAGACGGCGGCGAGCGGCGTGCGCAGTTCGTGGCTGGCATTGGCGACGAAATCAGCGCGCATCTGTTCGGTGCGCTTGATGGCGGTCAGATCGTGCAGCAGGACCACGGTGAAAGGCGCGGTGATGCTGCGTGACACGTAAGCCTGGAAATGCCGTTCAAACGGGACATGGGTGGAGAATTCCACTTCGGCGGGGGCGGCGCCGGGCGCCACACCATCCACCGCCTGCTGAATGGCGGGCACGCGCAACAGGACCGAGAGGGGTTTGCGTTCGAACTGCGCGCCGATGACGCTGCGCATGGCGGCGTTGGCGAAGGCGGCACGGCCATTTTCATCCAGCAGCAGCAATGGATCGGGCAGGCGTTCAAACATTTCACGCGCCAGATCGGGCAGCGGATCGGGGAGGGGCGGGTTTGCGCTGTCGAACAGATGTTGTTGCCAGGCACGGCCCCCCGCCAGCGCGGCAAGGATGGCGGCGGCGATGGCCAGGCCCCAGATGGTGGAAAGTTCCACCGTGCCGCGCCACCAGATGAGCGCGCCCGCAGCCCCAAGGCCGCAGGCAAACGGCCACAGCCAGTCGCGCAACATTTTCCACCGCAGCCGGAGTTTGCTCATCGCTGCCAGTTTTGGCGGAACATGCGACCCGGGACAACTGGCCTGACATGACGCTTTGTTGACAGGGGATGGGGGCCAGTCAGGATGAGGCGCAAACAGAGCAGGACGCGACATGGCACCAGCGAATGCCAGGACGTTGGGCGGGTTGCGCACCAAGCTGTTTTACGGCTTTGGCTCTGTTGCATATGGGGTGAAGGATCAGGGCTTCTCCACTCTTTTGATGCTCTATTACAACCAGGTGATCGGCCTGCCCGCGCAATGGGTGGGGGCTGCGATTTTGATTGCGCTGGTGTTCGATGCGCTGGCGGACCCGATTGTCGGCCAGCTTTCGGATAATTTGCGCTCACGTTGGGGACGGCGGCACCCGTTCATGTATGCCGCCGCTGTGCCTGCGGCCATTGCCTTTTGGGTGTTGTGGAATCCGCCCGACTGGAGCCAGGAGGGGTTGTTCGCATTTCTCGTCGTGATGGCGATTGTGGTGCGCACTTTTATCACCTTTTATGAAATTCCCAGCTCCGCGCTCGCTGCCGAACTGACGCGCGATTATGACCAGCGCACCTCGTTCATGGCCTTTCGCTATTTCTTTGGCTGGATGGGCGGGCTGGGCATGACCATTCTGGGCTTTGCCGTGTTCTTTACGCCCGATGCCGCCCATCCGGTGGGGCAGCTCAACCGTGCGGGGTATTCGGCCTATGCCTTTTGCGCGGCGGTGGTGATGGTGATTGCCATTCTGGTGTCGGCGCTGGGCACCCATCGCTTCATCCCCACTTTTTCGGTGCCGCCGAAACGCAAAGTCAGTGTGGGCATGATGGCGCGCGAGGTGATGGAGACCTGGTCGCACCGCTCATTCGCGGCGCTGACCGGCTCGACCTTGTTCGCCTATGTCGCCACCGGGGTTTTGCTGTCGCTCAATGTCTATTTCAACACCTATTTCTGGAATATGAGCGCGCAGCAGATTGCGGGGGTTACCGCCGGGCTGGTGTTGGCGCCGTTTCTGGCGCTGGCAATCGCAACGCCGTTGTCACGCCGCTTTGGCAAGAAACATTCGGCGATTGCGCTGTTTCTGGGCTGCCTTGTGCTCTATTGCACGCCGCTGACGCTGGGACTGGCCGGGATTTTGCCGCGTGTGCCGAGCACAGGCATGCTGGCGGCGCTGCTGCTCTTTTCACTGGCCGCCACCACGATGGGCATTTCCAGCAGCATCATGGGTTCGTCGATGATGACCGATGTGGTGGAAGACAGCCAGTTGCGTACCGGGCGGCGCTCGGAAGGGGTGTTCTTTTCAGCCATCAGTCTGGTGCAGAAAGCGGTTTCGGGATTGGGCGCATTCATTGTGGGCAATCTGCTGGCGCTGGTGCATTTTCCGCAAGATGCCACGCCGCAAACGCTGGATCCGCGCGTGACGCATGATCTGGTGCTGGTCTATCTGCCGACCATCATTGTGCTGTTTTCCCTGTCGATCCTTTGCCTGACCTTTTATCGCATCCGGCGCGAGGACCATGAAGCCAATCTGCGCCAGCTCGATGACGGGCAGGTGCCGCCTGCGCCGGAAGCGCAGGCGGGGCTGGCGCAAGACACCGCTGGCCTGCGCCCGAACCCTGCGGCTGCCAGCGAATAATTATTGGGCGAAGACTTTTTTGAGTTCGGTTTTCAGGATTTTTCCGTTGGCGTTTCTGGGGAGCATTTCTGGCCAGAAGACGATTTTTACCGGGACTTTGAAGGCGGCGAGTTTGCCGGCGACGAATTGGCGAAGGTCGTCTTCGCTGGCATGCATGCCGGGTTTGAGATGGACCACGGCGGCCGGTTCTTCGCCCAGCGATTTGTGCGCGATGCCGACAAGGGCGGCATCGGTGACGGCGGGATGTTCGAACAGGACGTTCTCCACCTCGATGCAGTAGATGTTTTCGCCGCCGCGGATCAGCATGTCTTTGGCGCGGTCGATGATGAAGCAGAAACCTTCCTCATCGATGCGGGCGAGATCGCCGGTGCGCACCCAGCCATCGACGAAGGTGGCGGCGGTCGCGTCAGGCTTGTTCCAATAGCCCTTTACGATATTTGGCCCGGCGCCCCATAATTCGCCGACCTCGCCGCGCGGCAATTCGTGGCCGCCGTCGAGCGACATCACCTTGATGTCGCACACCGGCGAAGCGGGGCCGCAGGAGGTGGGGCGGTTTTCATAATCTTCCGCCGAGTGGCCTGTGTGGGTGGCTGAGGTTTCGGTCATACCCCAGCCATTGCCGGGTTGGGATTTTGGAAACACCTCGACGATCTTGCGCACCAGTTCAGGCGCTGAAGGCGCGCCGCCATAGGCCATGGTTTCAAGCGAGGACAGATCGTATTTTTCCCGCGCCGGATGATCGATCAATTGCCAGGCGATGGTGGGCACGCCGCCAGCGCCATTGATCTTTTCACGCTCGATCAACTGCATCGCGATTTCGGCATCCCATTTGCGCATCAGGACGAGCTTGCCGCCCGCATAGACGGTGGGGCCGAGCACCGCGAAACAGCCTGTCGCGTGGAAGAACGGGACCGAAAGCAGGGTGATGCGTTGCGGCGCGTTCGGATCTGGCATTGGAGGCATTTCGCCCCGGCGCAGGAAATTGCGCGCCGCCGACGCGGCGGAGGAAAAGATGTTGCTCAGCATGTTGCGATGGGTGCCGAGCGCGCCTTTGGGTTTGCCGGTGGTGCCCGAGGTGTAGAGAATGGTCGCATCATCATCGGGTTGAAGATCGACGGTCGGCATGGGGCGCATCGGCAGTTTGCCCCAGTCATTCACCTTGCCGAGCACATCTTCGAGTGGGGCCACCATCGGGTTGGGCAGATCGTCGGCATAGCGGCTGACATAGAGCCGTTTCAGGGCCGGGCAATCGATCAGATGTTGGGAGAGCCGTTCCAGCCGTTCGGCATCGGTGAAGGCGATTTTTGCGCCCGAATCCACCAGACCGTATTGCAGTTCAGGCCCGGTCCACCACGCATTGAGCGGGGTGACGATGGCGCCGATGATTTCGGCCCCGAAAAAGATTGCGGGCCATTCGGGCAGGTTGCGCATGATGAGGGCGACACGATCCCCCTTCACCACGCCCTGTTTGGTCAGCTCATCGGCGATGGCGAGCGCGGCCTTGGTGAAGTTTTCGAATGTGACGCGGTCATTTTCGTAGACCAGAAATTCTTTGTGCGCGTGCTGGCCTGCGAAGGCCAGCAGGTCGCGGATGGTGGGCGGAATGTTTTTCCATGAGCGGGTTTGGATGCCGCGAATGGACACCTCCACAGTCTCCAGCGGCGAGCCGGGCTGGGTGAGCAGGGCGTGCGCCTGCGCGATGGTCATGGCGGGCCAGGCGGGTTTGGCGGTCTCGGCGCTCATGGGTTGCCTCCGGCGAGATGGTGCTGTGCGGACATTTGCAGGATGTTCATGCGCGATTTCCCCCTCCAGTCTATTGTTTAGATAATTGATGCTGTCTCTTGCGGGCGCCGACTGCAAGGGGGATTGCGCGCCATATTGACAGAGGCGCGCGCGCAGCTTAGGTCCGGCTTTACGCGCAAGGTGAGGGAACGCGGTTTGAAACCGCGGCTGCCCCCGCAACTGTAACCGGCGAGCTTTTTTCCAACTGCCACTGGGCCTCGGCCTGGGAAGGCGGACAAAAGCGACTGAGCCGGGAGCCAGGAAACCTGTCTTGTGCCGTCGTCCTGTGTCCGGCCGGGGTGCGTCGGGGGCAAGCGGGAACCCGCTGTGGCGACAAGTGGAGTCGTCGCGGGGCATTCATGTCACCAATCCATCATCGTGCATTCGCGCGGCTCCTGAACCTCACAGGAGACCGCTATGCGGAAACACCTTTTTCTCAGCCTGCCTTTTGTTCTTGGTCTTGCGCCCGGGGCACACGCCGCCTCTGACAGCGAGCTTGTTGTCGTCACCGCCACGCGCACCTTGCAGCCTGTACAGGTGACGGGGGAATCTGTTTCGGTCATCACGGCGCGCGATCTGGATTTGCAGCAGACGATTTCGCTGGGCGATGCGCTGCAGCTCACGCCGGCGGCGATTGTGGTGCGCAATGGCGGGGTGGGCCAGAATTCCACCATTTCGCTGCGCGGGGCCGATGCCGGGCAAACGCTGGTGCTGGTGGATGGGGTGCGGATCAACGATCCCTCGACCACCGATGCGCAGGCGCTTCTGGGCGACATGATGGTCAACAATCTTGAGCGGGTGGAGATTTTGCGCGGGCCGCAATCCACGCTTTATGGCAGTTCGGCGATTGGCGGGGTGGTGAACATGCTCACCAAGCTGGGCGGCGATACGCCGTTTTCGGCGCGCGCCTCGGCGGAAGGCGGCTCTTATGACACCTATCGGCTGAATGGGGGCGTGAGCGGCACATATGAGACAGTGGAGTATGGCGGGGCGCTGAATTATGTCGCCAGCGGCGGGATTTCGGCGGCGGATTCGAAGGCCGGAAACTGGGAGACCGATGCGTTTTACAATGTCGGTGGCAACGCGAATGTGCGGGTGCATGTGCTGGACAATGTGAGCGTGGATGTGCGGGGCTATTACAGCTCGGCACGCAGCTCGATCGACGGCTATCCACCGCCGAATTATGCCTTTGGCGACACACCGGAATTTGCCAAGAATGTGTTCATGGGCGGCTATGCCGGGTTGAATGCGGTGCTGCTGGATGGGCGGCTGCATAACCGGCTGGGCTTTATTGGCTCGCATCTTCAGCGGCGGTTTTTCGGCGTTTATGATTACGCGATTTCGGCCTATGTGACGGACCAGAATTATTATGCGCGCAGCGGCGCGACCCGGCTGGAATATCAGGGGATTTTCGATCTGGATGCAAACAACCAGATCACCTTTGGCGCGGAGAGCGAGCGCAACACCTTCAACGCGCAATCGCTGCAATATGATGTGAGCCCGACTTTGGGCAAGCGGCGCACCACCAGTGGGTTTGGCCAGTGGCAGGCCACTCTGTTCGACCAACTGACCCTGACGGCGGGGATTCGTCGTGATGGGGATTCGCAGTTTGGCGGGCATACCTCGCTGAAATTTGCAGGCGCGTGGCATGTGGGTGATTGGGGCACGGTGCTGCATGCCAATTATGGCGACGGGTTCAAGGCGCCTTCGCTCTATCAACTCTATTCGCAATATTCCAATCCGCTCAGCAGCGATCCGGCAACGGCTTTGCGGGCTGAAACCTCGCAGGGTTGGGAAGCGGGGGTGGAGCAGCCGTTCCTTGATGGCCGGTTCAAGGCGTCCGCGACCTACTTTACCCGCAGCACAAAGGACAAGATCGACTTCTTCTCCTGCCCCTATATTCCGCCGGTGCCGAACCTGCCGGGCTGTGCTGTGCGGCCCAGCGGGTATTATTATAATATCGGGCGGGCGAAGGCGCACGGTGTGGAGTTCGCGCTTGCGGGGCAATTGCTTGAGGATGTCGCCGCGAGCGTGAATGTTACCCATATGACGACCGAGGATTTGTCGACGCACACCGCACTGCCGCGGCGGCCGAAGATTACGGCGGGTGGCAGCATCTTCTGGACGCCGATGGAGCGTGCTTCGCTGGGGCTGACGGTCGCCCATGTGGGGGAGCGGTTTGATCTGGCCAATGAGAATGGCGTGCTGGCGGGCTCTACGCAGGTCAGTGTTTTGGGGTCTTATCCGCTGAATGCGCATTTCTCGGTGTTCGGGCGGGTGGAAAATCTGCTGGCGGACAGGGCTGAGACCACCGGTGGATATGGCGCTATGGGGCGCGCGGCCTATGTGGGGCTCCGGGCGGCGCTGTAACGTAACTCTGTCATCCCCGGCGCCCCTGCGCGCCGGGGATGACAAGGGGGGTGGTTCTGGCCACACTGGCGGTCTTGCCATTGCCGGAACCTTTTCATGAATTTTCAGAAAATACTCATCGCCAATCGCGGTGAGATTGCTATTCGGATCGCGCGGGCGGCGGCTGATCTTTCGATTCAATCCGTTGCTGTCTATTCGCAGGACGATGCGCAGAGCCTGCATGTGCGGCTGGCCGATGCGGCGGTGGCGCTGAACGGGCACGGGGCTGCGGCCTATCTGAACATTGAGGGTGTGCTTGCGGCGGCGAAAGCGGCTGGCTGTGATGCGGTGCATCCCGGTTATGGCTTTCTCAGCGAGAATGCTGATTTTGCGGCGGCGTGTGCGGATGCGGGGCTGACATTTATTGGGCCGTCGCCGCTGGTGTTGAGCGCCTTTGGTGACAAGGCCGCGGCGCGGGCGCTGGCGAAAAAACATGCTGTGCCGATTTTGCTCGGCACTGAGGGGCCGACCTCGCTGGACGACGCGCGGCGTTTTTTGGCGGCGCATGGGGCGATCATCATCAAGGCGATTGCCGGTGGCGGTGGGCGCGGGATGCGTATTGTCACTGACGAAGGTGCGCTGGACGAGGCTTA
>DATJDE010000237.1:0-2861 GCA_035497595.1 Rhizomicrobium sp.
ACCGGCTTCGGCGCTGGCGGCGGCGGTTACGATCTTGAAGATGCCGCCAAGGATCATGTGGGCGTGGAAAACGGCAAACTCGCCGATGCCGACCTGCGCGCCCGCATCACCGCCCATAAAATGGAAGCGCGCGCCTTCACCCTCACGGTGCGCCGCCTCGAAGAAGAGGCAAAGGCCAAAAAAGGCCCCAGCCCCGCGGTCTCCATCGTCAAATACACCGCCGCCAAAGTGAATCAGGAACGCGGCGAACTTCTGGTCGAGGCGTTGGGCCATCAGGGCCTGGGCTGGGAGGGCGAAGGCTTCGCACAACAAGACATCATGGCGACGCGCGCCTGGTTACGCTCGAAGGGCAATTCCATCGAAGGCGGCACCAGCGAAGTCAATCTCAACGTCGTGGCCAAGCGCGTGCTCGGCCTGCTTGATCACCAATAAACGAGAAAAACCATGGCTGTCCTCAGCGAAGAACAGACGATGCTGCGTGATGCGGCAAAATCCTGGACCACAGAAAAATCCCCCGTCACCGCATTTCGCGCCCTGCGCGATAGTGGCAACACAGACGGGTTTGATCGCGCAAGCTGGCGCGAAATGGCGCAAATGGGCTGGGCCGGAATCCTGATCCCGGAAGAGTTCGGCGGCTCCGGCCTCGGCTTCACCACGCTTGGGTTGGTGCTCGAAGAAACCGGGCGCACCCTCACCGCGTCCCCGCTTCTGTCCACGGCGCTCACCACCACCTCCGCTTTGCTGCTGGGTGGCTCGGATGCGCAAAAATCCACCTGGCTGCCGCAAATCGCAGAAGGCAAAATCATCGGCGCGCTCGCCGTCGATGAAAGCGCCCATCATGCCCCCGCCAACATCGCGCTTGCAGCGCGCAAGTCCGCCAATGGCTGGTCGCTCTCGGGCAAGAAATGCTTTGTGATCGATGGCGCCGCCGCCGATCTATTGGTGGTGGCTGCGCGCAGCTCTGGCAAGCCGGGCGAAACAGCCGGCATCACCCTGTTCCTGGTGGACGGCAAAGCCAAAGGCCTCACGCGGCAGAGCCTGCACAGTGTGGATAGCCGCGGCGTTGCCAATCTCAGTTTCGAAAATGTCGAACTCGCCGCCGATGCGGTGCTCGGCACAGCCGATCAAGGCTTCCCTCTGCTGGACGCGGTGCTCGACCGCGCCCGCGTTGGCCTCGCCGCCGAAATGCTGGGCAGCGCCACGCAAAGTTTCGAAACCACGCTCGATTATCTGAAAACCCGCACCCAGTTCGGCCAGTTGATCGGCACCTTTCAGGCGCTGCAACACCGTGCCGCCAAAATGTACACCGATCTGGAAATGACCCGCTCCTGCATCGAGGCGGCGCTCGCCGCCATCGATGGCAATGCCGATAATGTCCCCGAACTTGCCTCCCTCGCCAAGGCGCGGGCCAACGAGCTGGCGCATCTGGTCTCCAACGAAATGGTGCAGATGCATGGCGGCATCGGCATGACCGATGCCCATGATGCCGGGCTCTACCTCAAACGGGCACGCGTGGCCGAAGCAAGCTATGGCAGCGCCGGATTTCATCGGGATCGATACGCCACCCTGCTTCGTTACTAGAGGGCGGCGCCTTCGCAGACCCGCCGCGTTATGCAATAGCTAATGCGCAAGCTGTATCGGTGGCCGGATGATCGAACTGCATATTGCGGGCGCAAAACGGGACGCAGCGGTGAAAGCCGTTGCGGCCGGCTGGTCTGCGAATTTCGCCAGGCTTCTGGCAGGCGATGCCTCCCTGTGGACCGGCGCGGATGAAGCCAAATGGCTCGGCTGGCTCGATATAGTGGCCCGCGAAACCGCCGACCTGCCCTCGCTCGAAGCCTTCGCCCGCGCCGTGAAGGAGCAGGGCACACGCTTCGTCGTGCTGATCGGCATGGGCGGCTCCAGCCTTGGGGCCGAGGTGCTGGCGAAAAGCTTCGGGCATCAACCCGGCTGGCCCCAACTGTTCGCGATAGATTCCACCTCGCCCGATCAGATCAGGGCGCTGGAAGCCCGGCTCGATCTGGCCCACACCCTCTTCATCGTCGCCACCAAATCCGGCTCGACGCTCGAACCCAATATCCTCACAGATTATTTCCACGCCCGCATCGTGGCGACGCAAGGTGCGGCCCAAGCCGGTCGCCATTTCGCCGTCGTCACCGATCCCGGCTCGTCGATGGAGAAAGAGGCAAAAGAAAAAGCCTTCGCGTTCATCTTCCATGGTGAGCCCAGCATCGGCGGCCGCTATTCGGTGCTCTCCCGCTTCGGTCTGGTCCCCGCCGCCGCCATGGGGCTCGACGTTGCGCGCTTCCTGAAATCAGCCAGCGCAATGGTGGCGCGCTGCCACACGCAAGCACCGCTGGATCAGAACCCCGGTGTCCTGCTCGGCCTCGCACTGGGAGTGTTCGCAACGCACGAAGCGCGCGACAAGATCACTGTCTCGGCCACCCCATCGCTGCTCTCGGTCGGCGGCTGGCTGGAACAGTTGATCGCTGAATCCACCGGCAAGAACGGCAAAGGCCTCATCCCCATCGATCTCGAACCGCTTGCGGCCCCTGCTGCTTATGGCGACGACCGTGTCTTCCTGCATGTCGGTTTGGCAGGAGAAAATGAACCGCCAGAACTTGCCGCGCTGGAACAGGCAGGTCACCCGGTTCTGCGGCTCACGCTGAGCGATGCCTATGACCTCGGCCAGCTTTTCTATGTGAGTGAAATCGCGGTGGCGGTGGCCGGATCGGTGCTCGGCATCAACCCCTTCAACCAGCCCGATGTCGAAGCCAGCAAAATCAAATCGCGCGAATTGACCGATGCCTATGAACGCTCCGGCACCCTGCCGCTGGGGGAGCCTGCCCGCCGGCTTGAAG
>DATJDE010000238.1:0-10971 GCA_035497595.1 Rhizomicrobium sp.
GCCAGCGCCGCGCGATAGGCGTCCATCCGCGCAGACTGGCGCAACACAGGCATTTCCCAGCGCAGCCCGAGCCAGCCAAGGTCTTCAAAAATCGCCGATACAAAGTTTTCGCGCGCGCGGGCAGTGTCGATGTCTTCGATCCGCAGCAAAAACCGCGTTCCCGCCATCGCCGCCGTCTGCGCCGCGAAAGCGTGGCCCAGATGCAGCAATCCGGTTGGACTTGGCGCAAACCGCGTGACTATCATGGACCCGAGCTATCATTTTTCCGGCCAATCCTGAAACATGCCGAAACCACAGCGTATTACAACGCCGCGCCATCTCGATGCGGCCATCACCGGCCTTCTGGCCGCCGATGCGCGGTTCCACGCGGTGCTGGCGCGCACCGGCAAGCCGCCCCATCGCCACCGCCGCAGCGAAGGGTTCGAAGCGCTGATCTCCATCGTGGTCAGCCAGCAGCTGTCCACCGCCGCCGCCGATACGATCTTCGCGCGGCTGAAACAGCAGATCACGCCGTTCGATCCGGCAGCCGTGCTCGGCGCGGATGAAGCGGCCTTGCGCGCCTGCGGCCTCTCCGCACCCAAGCAGAAACACATCAAAGCGATTGCATCCGCCATCCTCGAAGGCACGCTCGATCTTGCCGCCATCCGCACCCTCGGCGATGATGATGCGCGCGCCCATCTCACCGCCATCAAAGGCATCGGCCCCTGGACGGCAGATATCTACCTCATGTCCTCGCTGGCCCGCGCCGACATCTGGCCGGTGGGCGATGTCGCGCTACAAGCCGCCATCGCCCGCGCGCTCAAGCTCAGAAAACGCCCGGATCCAAAGGCCATGGAGAAATTGTCGAAACGCTGGCGCCCGTGGCGCACCGTCGCCGCGCGGCTGTTCTGGATGCATGAAGATGGCTTGCGCCGCGAAAGGCGTGAGGCCCTTCAGAAAACAAAATCAAAAAAAGGAAAAGCCTGATGGCGCTTCACTCTCTTTCCGGCCCACGGCTCGCGCCGTTGCGCGGGCCCGCGACCCATCTGGTCGTGCTCTGTCATGGCTATGGCGCAGATGGCAACGATCTGATCGGCCTTGCCCCGCATTGGCAGCGCCTCTTGCCAACAGTCGCCTTCGCAGCACCCAACGCGCCAGAGCCCTGCGCCGGATCGCCGATGGGCTTTCAATGGTTTCCGATTTCACGCCTTGATCCGGATGAAATGCAAAAGGGCGTCGAAAGTGCTGCGGGCACGTTGAACACTTTTCTCGACAGCGAGCTTGCAAGGCTGGACCTGCCACCCGAACGCCTCGCGCTGGTCGGCTTCAGTCAGGGCACCATGATGTCCCTGCATGTCGGCCTCACCCGCGCCGTAAAGCCTGCCGCCATCGTCGGCTATTCCGGCGTGCTTGCGGGTGCCGGGTCGCTAGAGCCCCAAGGCCCCGATGCGCCGCCCATCCTGCTCATCCATGGTGATGCCGATCCCATGATCCCGGCAGAGGCACTGTTCGCCTCGGCCATCACGCTTGGCCAGGCAGGCGCAAGCGTGCAATGGCATGTCTCCCAGGGCATAGGCCATGCCATTGATGCGGACGGGCTTTCGCTCGGCGGCGTCTTCCTGTCTCAGGCCTTCCGCGGCCATCTGGCGCGGTCTTCCGAAATTTCCTGCGGCGTCGGCTGATGTCTTTAGCCCGTCACGGTTTTTCGCATACTCTCTGCTATGGGCAGTGATTCTTGTGCCGGCCGGAGTTTTGGCCCTAAGGTTCGCGCCCGGAATGTTTGAATAACCGGATGGAGGTGTCGCCTTCACAGGATATTCGCCATGTTAGCCGCGCGATTGCCCGACAATTGCCCGGCTCTTGTACTCAACGCGGATTATCGCCCGTTGAGTTACTACCCGCTGTCATTGTGGTCGTGGCAGGATGCGATCAAGGCTGTGTTCCTTGAACGGGTGAACATCCTTGCCGAATACGAACGCAAGGTGCATTCGCCCAGCTTCGAGATGAAGCTGCCCTCTGTCGTGTCGCTGAAGACCTATGTGAAGCCCGCGCGCAATCCTGCCTTCACGCGCTTCAATGTGTTTCTGCGCGATCGATTTGAATGTCAGTATTGCGGCGCTGAAGACGATCTCACCTTCGATCATGTCATCCCGCGCTCACGCGGCGGGCGCACGACATGGGAAAATGTCGTCGCCGCATGTTCCCCGTGCAATCTGACTAAAGGCGGCCTGATGCCTAATAAGGTCGGGATGCATCCGCGCAGCCGCCCGCACAAGCCATCGGTGATCGAACTGCGCAACAATGGCCGCAAGTTTCCGCCCAATCATTTGCATGAAAGCTGGGCCGACTTTCTTTACTGGGATAGCGAACTCGAACCTTAAGCGCGCTCAGCGCGCGTCGCGCCACATGCCCAGCAAAGGCGGCGCACCGTTTGGCGCAATATCCGCGCGCGTCACAAAGCCTGCACGCTCATAAAGCCGCGTGTTCTTCGGGTTGGAGTTTTCCAGATAAGCAGGCAGGTGGGCCGCATCCACCCGTTTGAGCGTTGCATCCAGAATGGCCGAACCAAGCCCCATGCCCTGACTGTCCGGCGCAACCCCGACGACGGCCAGATAAAAATGCGGCACATGGGGGTGATTTTTTTCCAGCACATCGGCCATCGCCGCGCCGCGTGGAAGCCGGGCAACGCCGCACAGCTTTAAAAATAACGGCAACAGCCTGATCTGCTCCAATATTCCGCCGGGGCTCGCAGGCGCGCCGGGCGGCAACCACGCCGCCGCCGCGCCATCGGCAATCCATGCTTCGCCAAAGGGGATAACGCGCGCTTCCATCATCCAGCAAAAAAAGGATTCGAGTGCGGCCTGCCGTTCCGGCCCCGTCCGCGCGATCCATGAAAATACCGGATCGTGTAGAAAGGCCGCCGCAAAAAGCTGCCCCAGCAGCCCGGCATCGGCCGCTTGCGCCTGACGTGGGGCAGATGCGGCACGCAGCCGTTCAAAGCGAGCCGCTTCGTTCATAGGCGTTCGGAAATTTTGATCGCCACCCGGCACCCTGCGCGAATGGCCCCGCTCAGCAGCCGATACCCCGGAGCGTCCTCTGCCCCATGCGCCAGCGCTTCATCGCGGTGGGCCTGTTCATCGGCGCGAAACTCTTCGAGCACGGTCTTCAGCGCCGGATCATGATCCAGTTGTGCGATCTGCTGCGCATAATGTTCGTCGATCACCTCTTCCACCGCAGCGGTGCAGGCCATGGCGGTTTTTTCGCCCATGAAGGCGGTGGCCGCGCCCAGCGCAAATCCAGCCACGCGCCAAACCGGTTCGAGCGCGGTGGGGCGCACCTTTCGCGCATTGATCAACCCGTCAAAGGTCTCCAGATGTTTGCGTTCCTGCTCGGCCATCTGGGCAATGGCCTCTGCCGCGCCCCGGCTTTCGCCGCGTGTGCGCATCACTGCAAGCTGGCCCTGATAAATCCGCACCGCGCCATACTCCCCGGCATGATCGACGCGGATCATCGCCTCGGTCTGTGGGGCTGTTTGTGAACCGGGTGCTGCCGGACGCGATTGTCGTGGAGTGCTCATGCTCTGTGCCTGATCAGCGCCAGCGCGGCCAAAGCGCCTGCGCCCAATGAAAGAATGGCATTATAGCCTGCCATGGAAATCCCCATAAGCCGCCATGCCGCCCGGTCGCACATCACAACCTTTTCGGAAAGGTCGAGCGTGCCGGTAAAGACATAGCCGCGCCCGGTGCAGGCCTGCGGCCCCGGCCACCAGCGCCATTCGATCCCGGCGTGATAGACCCCGATTGCCCCCGTGATCAGGATGCAAAGCACAGCCGCCCAGGCAATTGAGCTGGCCCATTTGCGCTCCACCAGCCCCGCTTGCAGCACCCCCCAGCCCCCAAGCCCGATGACGGCGGCGGCAATATGCGGCCAGCGCTGCCAATGGCAGATTTCGCAAGGCGGATAACCGCCGATATATTGGAACCCGAGCGCGCCCGCGATCAGCGCCAAAGACAGCGCGCCAATGGCAAAGCCGATCATTTCCGGCAGGGGTGCGCCGCGTCCCGGCGGTGGGAACTCGTCAGCCACAAAAATCTCCTGCTCTTTGAATGTCCCGACCCTGCATATAGTACCGCAAGGGGGACGCTCCGCGAAACGCGGCGCAATTCTTTCATCGTTTCCCGGCACTTGCCTGTGTCAAGAAAATCCAGCCCCTATGGGGCGAAATTCTTCTCGGCGAAGGTGCGTTTGGCCCCTTCCGCACCCCCCGGCCCTTGCGCTTAAATGGTTGGCGGTCGGGTGTCCGAATGGCCTGAAAACGGCTCTTTTGGGTCCCGCCCGTCCTCGGACTGTCCGGTTTCTGATCAATCGCGTGCTATTGCGCGAACGACAGGCCCAACGGCTGTCAGAGGTATCCGGCATTGCAAACTCTGCCGCCTGTGGCGGCAGTCAGAGTGGGGTTCGGAACAATGGGTGCGGGTTTGCCGCGCAAAACATCTGCGCGACGCGATTTGGCGCGGCGCGCACTGTTGCGCATTGACGGTCGCGCCATCGAAGTCACGATGCAGCTCAATCGCCGCGCGCGCAGGCTGATCGTCAAGGTGCATCCTTCCACCGGCGAAGTGACGGTGGTTGCGCCCTCCAAAAGCGCCTTCAGCGAGGCGCTGGAATTTGCCCGCACCGAATCTGAGTGGATCGCCCGCCGTCTGAAAAACGTTCCGCGCCCCGTTGCGTTCGAACTGGGCTCCCGCATTCCCTTGCGCGGCGAACTCCATGTCATCCGGCGCGGCGAACAACGCAGCCGCCCGGTCTGGGTGGATCGTTCGGAAGATGAGCCGATCATCCGCGTCAGCGGCGGCGGTGAACATACCGAACGGCGCGTCTTCGATTTTCTCAAACGCGAAGCACGCAAATCCTTCGATCAGCATGTGATGCAGTATGCGGAACAACTGGGTGTTCGCCCTGCCCGCATCACGGTGCGCGATACCGCGACCCGCTGGGGCTCCTGTTCTTCGGGGCGGATATTGTCGTTCTCCTGGCGGCTCATCATGGCCCCGCCTTTTGTGCTCGATTATGTGGTCGCCCATGAGGTGACGCATTTGCGCGAAATGAATCACGGTCCGCGCTTCTGGCGCCTGCTGGAATCAATCGATGGCAATGTCGAACGGGCGCAACGCTGGCTGGCGCAAAACGGCACGGCCTTGCACCGTTACGCGCCGCGCGGCGTCGCCTGACGCCGCCTTACAATAGCGCGATCAGCGAAATCCAGATCAGGCTGCTGGCGAGAAAAAGGCCCGCACAAAACCATGCGCCCTGTCTTGTATGATGCGCCCGCCCGTATTCGCTGAATTCCAGAGCGTCTTCGGGGGCGAGATGGGCACGCCACTGCGCGCCGAAGCGCACGTCTCGCCGCTGATAATGCAGGCCCGCGAACCGGGCATGTAACCCAATGATCCGACCCATAGCGTGAAAGATAACGGCTGGAAGGCGCAAAGGTTCAACACAAGCCTCAGGTGCCGCCGAACAGCCGATCCAGAATGCTGTCAAAACTATCCGGTTTATCGGCCGCGGCGGTCGCAGGTGCATCCTGCCGCGATGCAGCGTCCGGCTCCGCAGGTATGACGTCAGATGTTGGCGGCTGGGCGACCTGCTCTGGCACTATCTCTTTTGGCGCAAGTGCTGCCAGTGCGCGCGGCGGCAGATCGGCCTCGGCCATCTGCATGAAGGCTTTGAACAGCCGTGCAGGCAATGTACCGCCCGTTACATGTGTCATCGAGGTGGAATCGTCATTGCCGAACCACACGCCGCACACATAATCGGCGCTGAATCCGATATACCAGGCATCGCGAAAATCCTGCGTTGTGCCGGTTTTGCCCGCGCTGTCGTGGTTTGCGAGCCGCGCTGCCCTGCCGGTGCCGGTTGCCACCACTTCGGCCATCATGCGTGAGAGCGCCGCCGCATTGGCGGGTGAAATCACCCGCCCGATGCCGCTGCCGCGCCGGGTGAACAATACCTTGCCGGATTTGCTGACAATGCGTTTCACACCAAAGGCGTTGACCCGTATCCCGCCATTGGCGATGGCCGCATAGCTTTGCGTCAATTCCAACGGCGTCACCACCGACGTTCCCAGCGCAATCGCGGGCACGGCATCCAATTTGGAGGTAATGCCCAGCCGGTGCGCCGTTTTCACCACCACGCCCGGTCCCACGCTTTGCGCCAGCTGTGCCGCCACGACATTGGAGGATTTGGCAAAGGCGCGTGTCAGCGAAATCTCGCCTTCATAGTGGCCCTCATAATTTCCTGGCCGCCACTTCTTGCCAATCGTTACCGGGCCGTCGCGCATCAAGTCGCTCGGCTGGCGGCCCTGTTCCAGTGCTGCGAGATAGACAAAGGGTTTGAAGGCCGAGCCCGGCTGGCGATAGGCATCGGTCACCCGGTTGAACGGGGTCTGCGCATAAGACCGCCCGCCCACCATGGCGCGAATTTCGCCAGTGGGCGTCATCGCAATAAGGGCCGCTTCACCTGCATTGGCCTTGGCCCCTGCGGCCAGCGCCGTATTCACCGCCTGTTCGGCTTCATCCTGCAATTGCAGATCAAGCGTTGTTTCCACAATCACCGGCTCGCCGGTCTCGCCGATTTCTTCAGACAGATGCGCGAGTATCCAATCGACGAAATAGCCCGAACTCGGCGTGCCGCCGCTGCGCACGACGCGCGGGCGCGTGGCAATCGCATCGGCGCGCTGTTCAGCGCTGATGAAGCCGGCCTCCTGCATCGCCGCCAACACCAGACGGGCGCGCTGTGCCGAGGCATCAGTATCGGCCAACGGATTATAACGCGCGGGCGCTTTCAGACTCCCGGCCAGCATCGCCGCTTCGGTTAGCGTCAATCGGTTGGCGTGTTTGTTGAAAAAAAGTTCGGCTGCCGCCTCGATCCCGTAAACGCCCGCGCCGAAATAGACCCGGTTGAGATAGAGCGTGAGGATTTCGTCCTTGCTGTAATGGGCCTCCAGATAGAGTGCGAGTGCGGCTTCTTGAATTTTGCGCTCAAAGGTGCGCTCCGGTTTCAGGAACAGGTTTTTCGCCAGTTGCTGGGTGATGGTGGAACCGCCCTGCACCACCCGTCCCTCGATCAGGTTGACCCGCATCGCGCGCAACAACCCCATGGGATCGATTCCCCAATGGCTGCGGAAGCGCCGGTCCTCGATCGCCAGAAACGCGTTGGTCACATCAGCGGGTAGCTTGCGCGTATCGACCATCGCGCCATGGGTCAGCCCGCGCCGGGCAATGAAGCGGCCCTTGTCATCTAAAAGAGTGATGTCATGCGATGGCGCTTTTGCCATCAATTGCGAAACATCCGGCAAATCGGCGGCCCAGCGGGCATAGACCACCGCGCCGATGATTCCGATCCAGGCAAAAAGAAACAGCAGCACCAATGGCCAACTGCGCCTGCGCGGTGGCGGTGGCTCGTCGTCGTCTTGCGGCGGCTCCGGCGGCCGTCCTCGCCCGCGCCGGGGCGGGTCGAAAGACGGTTCAATTTTGTCAGGCCCGCGCGCCATGCCCGTGTCTTAAGAGGTCAACGCTTAACGCCTTGTTAACTCTCTGCGCCGCGCCCGACCGGCTCAGTCGCCAATCTTCACATTGGCCATGCCTTCGCTGCTCAATTTGCCGCGAATGGCGTGAATCCGAACCTTGCCCGACCCCAGCGCCTCGATCTGCGGATTGACCGCAAGCCCGCCAAACGCAACATCGCCCGAACCGGCAATCTCGACCTTGAAAGGGTCGGCCACGCCATCGGCAATCTTCACCGAGCCCGCGCCCGCAATTTCAATGTGCACAGGCCCCACCACCTTGGTGGCGGTCAGGTCGCCGGAGCCCGCAATTTCCAGATGCAGCGGCCCGCTGATTGCGCCGACGGCAGCATTGCCCGAGCCGTTCAGCTCCGCCCGCAAGCTCTGCACATCCCCGGCATTGACCCGGCCCGACCCATTGACCTCAATCTTCAAAGCGCCAGCCACTTGCGCCAGATCCACCTGACCAGAGCCATTCAACTCGATCTTGGCGCTTTTCACTTTGCCAAATTTCGATTTGGTGGCATTGGCCGAAAAATCGAGATTGCCCAGCGTGTCGCCCATCGTGGCGCTGCCGACAAAGTCCTCCACCTCCACATCCGAGCCGCGGGGCACGATCAAATGCAGGCGCAATTTGTAATCCTGCGGTCCGCGCGCTTCGGAGAAATCGAACCATTTGCGCCAGTCCCATACGGCGATCTTGGGCGCATCCGAGCCCTCGATCTCCAGCGTGCCGTCCTTGATCCTGGCCGAAAGGCCGTTCACCGCGCGGGGTGTCCCCGACACGTCCAGCGTCATCGGGCCGGAATCTTTCACATCGATCCTGATCTGCCCGACCACCGAATCGATGGAGAGCTTGCGCACCTCAAAGCTCGCCCGCGGCTTGGTGACCCAGTTTGACGGGGCCGGGGAATTGGAGGTTTGACCGTGCGCCAGTGTCGGCAGAATCAGCAGCGCTGCAACGAACCCGCCCGCGAGGATCGATTTCCATTCCTGATGCATCTGGCATCTCCCGGCCTATTACGGACTTATAACTAGTGCGGACTTCGTGCTACCGCTAGCCCCCAACCCTCACAACCCTGCTATGCGGAATGAGACTTGGAACAAACTAGAGTTGAAACCAGAACATCATGGCATCAGCCGGTAGCCGCCGCTCTCCGTCACCAGAAGTTGCGCCTGTCCGGGTGACGCCTCGATCTTCTGGCGCAGCCGGTAGATATGGGTTTCCAGCGTGTGGGTGGTGACTGCCGGGTTGTAGCCCCAGACCTCGTGCAACAACGTCTCGCGCGCCACCGTATCCCCGGACCGGTAGAGGAATTTGAGGATATTGGTCTCCTTCTCGGTCAGCCGAACCCGCTTGCCCTTGGCATCGATCAGCAGCTTGGCGCTTGGCTGAAAAGCATAAGGCCCAATGCGATAGGCGGTATCCTCGCTTTGTCCGTGGCTGCGCAAATGGCCATGCAGCCGTGCCAGCAGCGCGGCGAAGCGGAATGGCTTGGTGATAAAATCGTTGACGCCTGACAGGTCGCCCAATCCGTCGGCCTCGTTGTCCGCCATGGTCAGCAGCAGAATGGGGCAGGTGATACCGTCGGCGCGAAAAGATCGGGCAAGCGCCCGCCCATCTCCATCGGGCAGGCCAACATCCAGGATCATGCAGTCGAACATCCCGTCCTGCAGCGCTACCCGGGCAGCGCTGCAGCTGTCCACTTCCACCGGCTCGAAATCGCCTTCCGCTGCGAGTTGCTCGGCCAGCGAGCTGCGCAGCATTGTATCGTCATCCACCAGTAGAACGCGTTTCGTGCGCGGCATGTCAGGGCGCTCCGGGGCCGTTAGGGCCTTGCAACTCTACCCGCTTTCCGGTCAGGGGTGCTATGTGAAAGCCCAACCCATTGTCTGCCTGACCAATGTCCATCGATCCAACATCCTCCGCTCAAGCCCCGCGCCTGCCGCAGGCAGCCGAGGCCGCGCGCAGTGTTGCCGCCGTGGCCCGCGCCGCGGACGCCCTGCGCAGGGGAGAGCCGGTCGCCATCCGTGATGGCAGCTTCACGGTGCAGGTGCTCGCGGTTGAAACCGCCACGGATGCAGCGCTGGCGGCGCTCGGTCCCAACCCGCTGCTCGTCCTCACCCATGCCCGCGCCGCCACCCTGAAAATCAGGCTCTACACCGAAGATGTGGTCGCCCTGCCGGTGCGTGCCGGAACCGGTATTGCAGCCTTACGCGCCATCGCTGACCCGACATCCGACCTTGATGATCCCTTGAAAGGCCCATTTGAAACAGTGCGGCAGGCCCTCCCGACGCCCTTGTTTCCCGCCATTCAGCTGGCAAAACTGGCTGGCCTGCTCCCCGCTGTTATCGTGCACGAAACGGCGGAAGTAAATTTGAACACCGTTCAGATAGATGCGAGCATCATCCGTCACTATGATGAGGCCCTGATCGCCTCCCTTCACATTGTCACCCGCGCCCGCGTTCCGCTCGACGGGGCCGAACAGGCGGAACTGGTGGCTTTCCGCCCCGGCGATGGCGGGCCGGAACATTACGCGATTGTGATCGGGGCGCCGTCCACCCACACTCCGGTGCTGGCCCGGCTCCATTCGGAATGTTTCACCGGCGATCTGCTCGGCTCGCTCAAATGCGATTGTGGGGAGCAATTGCGCGGCGCCATCCTCGCCATCTCGGCGGCGGGCGGCGGCGTCCTGCTCTATCTCGCCCAGGAAGGGCGGGGCATCGGGCTGATCAACAAATTGCGGGCCTACCGGCTACAGGATCAGGGCTTCGATACGATCGAGGCCAATCAACGCCTCGGCTTCGAGGCGGATGAGCGGCTCTATGGCCTGGCCGCCCGCATGTTCAGCCTGCTCGGCTATTCTTCGGTGCGCCTGATGACCAACAACCCGGACAAGGTGGCCGCGCTTGGCGCCCACGGCATCACGGTGGCTGAGCGTGTGCCCCATGCCTTCAAAAGCAACGATCACAACCGCGCTTATCTCGACACCAAGGCCAAAAAGGCCGGTCACCTGCTTTAGCCGGCAATTTCTGCCGCCCCCGTCCCGCTGAAAAGCCCGGCAAACCGCCTTTCAGGCCTTGGCAAGCCTTTTGCTGGGGTCAGGCCGCAGGGAGGGGCCGATGCCCGCAGCGATAACGCAGCAAATCGACCAGCGCGCCGTGATAGCGGCAGCGCGCGGTTCAGAGCCGGTCGCGCCTGCAAAGGGAGCCGCGAAGGATGAGGACGATTTTTCCTTCGGAGATCTCCTCGACATCATCAACCCGCTGCAACACATCCCCATTGTCTCCACGCTCTACCGGGCCATCACGGGCGATACGATCAAACCGGTCGGCCGTCTGGCCGGGGATGCGCTCTATGGCGGGCTATGGGGTTTTGTCTCCTCTTTCGCCAATCTCGCTTTCGAAAAAATCACCGGCAAGGATTT
>DATJDE010000239.1:0-10795 GCA_035497595.1 Rhizomicrobium sp.
CCCCGCTTGGCCTTCGCCATATTGGTGGTGTAGCGCGCAGGTTCTGTCGCTTCCACGGCAAGGCAGATGTCGCGGGCAAACGCCTTAGCGTCTTTCCAGCTTGCGGGTTTTGCGGCGGTGGACCGAATGGGCGTCACCACATGCAGCCCCTTGCCGCCGGTGGTTTTCACAAACGCCTTAAGCCCGCACGCGCGCAACACCACGGCCAGATCCTTTGCCGCCGCAATCACCTGCTCGAACGGCACATCGGGTGCCGGATCCAGATCGAAGATCAGTATTTCCGGCGTTTCCGGATCGCCCTTTTTGCAGCCCCACGGATGCATTTCCAGCCCCGCTCCTTGCGCCGCCCCAATCAGCCCAGCCGTATCGTTGATGGCAAGATAGGGTTTGCTTTCCCCCGCCACCGCGATCGACGAGGTGCCCGCCATTCCCTCCATCTCATGGCGCTGAAAAAAATGCTGCCCGCCAATTCCGTCCGGCGCGCGTACCAGCGAAACAGGGCGCCCCGCAACGAATGGCAGAATGCGCGTGGCCGCCATCTGGTAATAGGCGGCAAGATCGGCCTTGGTCACGGCAGGATGCGCGCCGTCTGCGGGCCATAAAATCTTTTCAGGATGGCTGACCGTAATAGCGTTGATCGTCATCGGTTTTGCGCGGCCCATGGCAACCCTGCTGGTGTGCGGCACAGGTTCAGCTTGAACCATTTGCGCCGGTTTGTCTTCGCGTAAGCCCTTGAAGCTTGCCTGCCGCAGCAACCCCGCAGACGTGACGCTGGAAAATTCGGTTTCCACCACAAGTTTGGGCTCAGCCCATACAATCCCCGCTTTTCGCGCAAGCTCGGTATGGGGCAGAAACGGCATTGTCTTGCGCCGCAGCGGCAGCAACCGCTTGAGAAGCTCGTCCGTGTTGCGCGCGTTGAACCCCGTGCCGACACGCCCCAGATAGGCGAACCCGTCTTCGCGATGTGCCCCCACCAGCAGCGAGCGCAGATGTTTCGCATCGCCCCACCAGCCGCCCACCACCACCTCCTGCCCGCCACGGCATTTGGCTTTCACCCAATTGTCGCTGCGCCCGCTGCGATAGGGCGCGTTCAAGCGCTTCGAGATCACCCCTTCCAAATTCATCCGGCACGCCGCATCCAGAATGGCCGTGCCTTGCGCCGCCAGATGCCCGACATAGCGCAAGCGCTGCTGCTTGCCCGCGCGATGGGCAAGAATTTGTTCCAGCGCATCTTTGCGCCGCTCCAGCGGCTCCTTGCGCAAGTCCGCTCCTTCCAGAAACAAAAGGTCGAACAGAAAATAAACAAGCGGCCCAGTCCGCTCCGCCGACAGCGCATCCTGAAGCTGCGCAAAATTGGAAATCCCAGCATCATCCAACGCCACGATCTCACCGTCGAGAATGCAGTCAGGCAGCACGCCACAGGCTTTGGCGATTTCGGGAAAACGGTGGCTCCAGTCCAGCCCGTTGCGGCTGAACAACCGCGCCTTGCCTTGCGCGATATGCGCCTGCATCCGGTAACCGTCGAGTTTAATCTCATGCACCCAGCCCGGCCCATCGGGCGGGCGTTGTGTGATGCGGCACAATTCCGGCTCAATAAAGCCCGGGGCATTCACTGCGCGGCGTGCTGCGACCGGGGCTTTTTTTTTACGCCGGATATTCTGGCTGCCTTGTTCGAATGCCAGACGCTGCGCGAATGGGCAGCAATGTCCTCCAGCGTGCGGCCAGATTTGACCGAAGTGTCCTCGGCCAGCAGTGAATCAGGATCACCGGGTTTGGCCTGCGCATCCTTCTCTTTAATCAGTAGCCAGTTGTTACGCGTGGCGGAGGGTCGTTTATCGCGCTCGCGCAACCGCACCAGCGCCCAGCCGCCCTTCAACCGTTTGCCCTTCAGCTCAATTTTCAACTGGCCATTTTCCAGATCGCGCAAAGGCGCGGCAGACGATTGGCTTTTCCAGGTGCCGCGATCCCACAACTGCACGGTGCCACCGCCATATTCGCCCTTGGGAATGGTGCCTTCAAACGTGCCATAGTCCAGCGGATGATCCTCCACCTCCACTGCCAACCTCTTGGTGGCCGGATCGAGCGAGGGCACTTTCGTCACCGCCCAGGATTTATAAACACCGTCCAGCTCAAGGCGAAAATCATAATGCAGCCGCGTCGCGTCATGGCGCTGGATGATAAAACGCTGAGATTTGGTTTTGACCACACGCCCGCGCGGCTCTGCGGTACGCGAAAAATCCCGCTTTGCTTTATAATCGGAAAGCCTTGCCATCGCGGCCGCTCCTTTCTGCAAAGATAATCGCTTGCCGCTGCAAAAGTTCCCGCAACCTTACGGAACCGCCCGGCCATGGCCCGCGTTGCCTAGAAACCCGACGGAGGACGGACGTTATGCTGAAATGGGCTTTGGTGTTTCTCGTCATTGGATTGATCGCGGGCGTCGTCGGCTTCACCACCCTTGCAGGGGCGTCGATCGCCATCGCGAAATTCCTGTTCTTCATCTTCATTGCCATTTTCGTGGTGCTGTTGGTGTTGGGTCTGGCTGCCGCGCGCAGGATCACGAGCCCGTGAGGAGTGTGTAATGCCCACCAAAAAAACGCCAAAACTTGCCGCAGGCGATAAGGACCATGGCGAAGGCAACTACAAAGCCGCGCGCGATTATGACGAGCGCACGGAAAAATTCGTTGCCGGTCATAAATCCGAAATTGGCAAAATGGCCAAGGACGCCGAAAAAGCCTTGGCAGGCAAAGAAGGCAGGCAATTGCGTGCCGCCGAGGCCAAGGGCAAGTCCAAGGCCCGCCATTGACGCCATCACGGTAATACGAAAGGCGGGGGGCGTTTGACCATTAAAGGCGCAGCAGCGGCGACAACCGTTCTTCTTTTTGCCGCGCTGCCTGCGTTTGCCGCCGTCGGCACTCAGCCGCGCGCGGGCACGGCGGAAATGCTGTTCATCGTGCAGCTTGTCCTGCTCATTCTGGCGGGCCGCCTGCTCGGCGAAGTGATGGAGCGGATCGGCCAACCCGCCGTGGTCGGGCAGTTGCTGGCGGGGCTCATGCTCGGCCCGTCTCTGTTCGGCTGGCTGTGGCCCTCTGCCCATACGGTGTTGTTTCCGCAAAATGCGGAACAAAAACACATGCTCAATGCCGTGTCGCAACTCGGCATCCTTTTGCTGTTGCTGCTCACCGGCATGGAAACCGATCTCAAACTCGCCCGCAAAATGGCCGGCAAATCCTTCGCCATCACCGCGCTGGGCGTGATGGTGCCCTTTGCCTGCGGCTTCACGCTGGGCCAGCTCCTGCCCACCGCCATGCTGCCGCATCCCGATCACCGCATCGTGGCCTCGCTGTTCCTCGGCACCGCGCTTTCCATTTCGTCGATCAAGATCGTGGCGATGGTGATCCGCGAGATGAATTTCATGCGCCGCAATCTCGGCCAGATCATCGTCGCCTCCGCCATCATGGAAGATACGGTGGGCTGGATCATCATCGCCGTCACCCTCGGCATCGCCACAGCCGGCGGCATCGCGCTTGGCTCACTCGCCAAAACCCTCATTGGCGTCGCGCTGTTCCTGCTCGTCAGCTTCACCATTGGCCGGGTTCTGGTGTTCCGGCTGATCCGCTGGGTGAACGATACGTTCAAAAGCGAATATGCGGTGGTCAGCGCCATTGTGGTGGTGATGGGCCTGATGGCCGTAATCACCGATTTGCTCGGCGTGCACACCGTGCTCGGCGCCTTCGTGGCGGGCGTACTGGTGGGCCAGTCGCCCATCCTCACCGAACAGATCGAGCAACAGGTGCGCGGGCTCATCGTGGCGCTGTTCGCTCCGGTGTTCTTTGGCCTCTCAGGCCTCTCGGCAGACCTCACCATCCTCAAAGACCCGACACTTGCTTTGCTCACCTTCGGCCTTGTCGTCCTCGCCAGCGTCGGCAAATTCGCGGGCGCCTTTGCGGGCGCACGGATCAGCGGTCTTTCGGCGCGTGAAGGCCTGGCCGTCGGCTGCGGCATGAATGCGCGCGGCGCGACCGAGGTGATTGTCGCCACCATCGGCCTGTCGATGGGCGCGCTGACCGAAGACCTGTTCACAATGATCGTGACCATGGCCATCCTCACCACCATGGCCATGCCACCGATGTTGCGCTGGGCACTGGCCCGCCTGCCGCCGGACAAAGAAGAAGAGCAACGCCTCGCCAAAGAAGGCCTCGATGCTAAAGGTTTCGTCAGCCAGTTCGAACGCCTGCTGGTCTCGGTCGATGACAGTGCCAACGGCGCTTTCGCCACCCATATCGCAGGCTTCGTGGCAGGCCAGCGGGGCATGCCGCTGACCGTGCTGGAATTGAAATCCGGCGCCCCTCCGGGCGTGGTCGATTTCGAACGGGTCGTCAAAACCGCGGCGCGCAATGCCAGCAACAGCGCCGAAGCTGAAAAGGGCGAAGACAAACCTCCCAAAGTCGACATCACGCTTCTGCAAACTGATGCGCCGCAAGCTGCGGTAAGCAGCGAAGCGCGCAAAGGCTATGACCTGATGTTTGTCGGCCTCGCCAACATGGTTGATGCCAAAGGCGCCTTCAGCGCACCACTCAGCCAGGCCATCGCCGGCTTCGACGGCCCGATGGGGCTGGTGATGGCGGGCTCCTCTGTCGATGCTGCCTTGCGCGACAATTATCGCATCCTGGTCCCCGTCAACGGAACCGAAACCTCGCGCCGCGGTTTCGAACTGGCGCTCGCCATGGCCGCAGCCGAAACAAGCCGCATTACCGCGCTCTATATCGCCGATACCGGCAGCGACGCAGCGTCGAAAAGCGCCCGCCGCTCCACGGCCCGGCGCAAGGCGCAAAGCGCGGTGCTGGCCGATGTCACCGAACTTGCCAAACGCTATGGCCACACCATCCACACGGCGGTCCACCTCGAAGGCGCGCCTGATGATGCCATCCTGAAAGAAGCCAAAACCCAGAACACCGATCTCATCGTCATCGGCGCCAACCGCCGTGTGGGTGACACGCTCTATTTCGGCAAAACCGTTGCCGCGCTGCTGGAGCACTGGAAAGGCGCCATCGTGGTGGTGGGCGCCTGAGTCTGTTCACATGCGGCTTGGCCGTATGCGCCGGGCAAGCGCCAGCGCGCCAAGTGCAAGCACAAACAGCACGCCAATCATCAGCCATGCCTCATTGAACGACAAAGTGATGCCCGCTTTTTTCACCAGCGGTTCAACGAGTGATCTGGTGAACGCATCCACCGGCCCCAATGGTGTGTCATGAAAATAATTCAGCGGCAGGCCAACAAATTGCGCGGTGGCGCGCCGCCCGGCCTGAAGCTGGGCGACAAGCAGGTTTACATGGCCGGGCGTGCGCTGTTCCAGAACCGTATCCACCAGCGCAATCCCAATGGCCCCGCCCAGATTGCGCATCAGATTGAACAGCGCGCTGGCATCGGAAAGCTGGTCGCGCGGCCATCCGTCCAGCGCCAGCCGCGTCGCGGGCAAAAGGCAGAACATGATCGCCACCCCGCGCAAGATCTGCGGTAACAGAAATTCATCAAAGTCCCAGCGCGGTGTCTGGAAACCATTGAGCAAAAGCCCGGCGGCAAACACGGAAAACCCCGCAAAGGCCAGCTTGCGCGCATCGATGCGGGTTTCCAGATAGGCGGCGAACGGCGCGGCCAGCAATTGCGCTGCCCCCGCCACAACCATGATCTTGCCGATCTCAAGCGCCGAATGGCCGCGCACAAAACCAAGAAACACCGGCGTCATATAGGTTGCGCCAAACAGCCCGAAGCCGAGCACGAAGCTGAGAATACAGCCACAGGTGAACGACAAATCGCGAAACCGCCGCAAATTCACAAATGGTTCCTTGCGCGCAAGACATTGCTGAATGGTCGCGGCGCAAGCCACCGCGCAAACCGCCAGCAGGCTGAACACCAAACTCCCGCTCCAGTGATGCTTCGGCCCCTCCTTCAACACCAGCTCAAGGCTGGCCAGAAAGATCGCGGCCAAAATCACCGTCACATAATCGATCCGCTTGAGCAGCTTCCAGTCCGGCTCCCCCACCCGCACAATGCTTGCGGTGATCGCTGTGACGATGATCCCCGGAATGACATTGATCAGAAAGATCGCGTGCCAGGAATACAGCTCGGTCAACCAGCCGCCAAAGGCCGGGCCGAGCGTCGGCGCGATCATCGCAAAACTGCCCGCAACCGTGGTGGCAAGCGCTTCGCGCTTGCCTTCAAACAGCACAAAGATGGTGGTGAACACCGCCGGAATCAGCGCACCTCCGCTGAAACCCTGAATGGTGCGCAATACAATCAACTCGCCAAAGGAGGTGCTCATAGCGCAGCCAATGCTTGCCAGCGTGAAGGCAAAGGTAGACCCCGCAAACAGCCAGCGCACCGAAACCGCACGGGTGAGAAAGCCTGTCAGCGGAATCGCAATAATCTCCGCAATCAAATAGCTGGTCTGAATCCATGAGAGCCTGTCTTCGGGAATATCAAGCGCCTCGGCCATCGCAGGCAGCGAGCTTGCCACCACCTGAATATCGAGAATGGCCATGAACATGCCCAGACACATCGCCACAAAGCCGAGCCAGATAATCCAGGATGGCGCAGCCTCAGCCCTCATCGCGCACGGCGCGGGCCAAGCGCCCGCTCCTCTATCCGAATGCGCCACGCAAGCAGCCCGGCATTCAACAGCGAAAACACCACCGCCACAGCGATTTGCCCAAACACCAGCGGCAACACCGCAATCTCGCCCACCACGATCCAGTAATTAGGGTGCCGCAGCCAGCGATAAGGCCCCCGCCGCACCAGCGGTGCCCCCGGCACGGTAATGATGCGCGTGGTCCAATAGGGACCGAGCGACCACAACACCCACAGCCGCAATCCCTCCAGCACCGCATACAACAGCAAAAAAGGCCAATAGATCACCGGCGCCTTCGGCAGCGCCAGCGCAATGGCAATCAGCCAGGCCGCATGCAGCAGCACAAACAGCGGATAGTGCCCGCGCCCGCTTTCAACACCACCTTGCGCCAGCAACCGTTTGGTATTGCGCGCGGCATAGGGAAGTTCGGCGATACGCTGCAGCGCCACCAGCGCGATCAGGGCGATGGCGGCGGTCAACGCCCCTCCAGCATCGCAAAGCCGCAGGAAAAGCCCGGCCCCAGCGCCGTCATCAGCCAGCGTTCGCGCGCACCGCGCTCAAGCATCCGCTTCAGAACAAACATCGCGGTGGCGGCGGACATATTGCCATAGTCGCGCAACACTGCGCGGCTGTCCTCCAGCGCGCCCGGCGCAAGCTCAAGCGCGGCTTCCAACGCATCCAGAACCTTCGCCCCGCCGGGATGGCAGGCAAACCCGTCGATGTCATTCAGATCGATGTCGTGCGCCTGCGCAAAGTCCGTTGCGATGCGCCGAAAATCCCGCGCCACAAGCCCGGGGATAGAGGTGGCAAAGCGCGCCTTGAGCCCGTCCTCCTCAACCTCCCATCCCATGATGTCGAGCGACCCCGGCCAGCTATATTCGCCGGTGGCCCCAATCACCGGCCCCTCGCCGCGCGTGGAAAGAATCGCCCCCGCCGCCCCATCGCCGAACAGGGCTGTCGCCACAATGTTGCTCTTGCTCGTGTCGTCTTTGCGAAAAGTCAGCGCGCATAGCTCCGCCACGAGAAACAGCACGTTCTCCCCCGGCATGGTCTGCGCAAGGGATGCGGCGCGCGCCAGCCCCAGCACGCTGCCCGCACAGCCCAGCCCGAAAATCGGCAAGCGCACAATGTTCCGCCGCAATCCCATGCGCTCCACCAAAAGCGCATCAAGGCTCGGTGTGGCAATGCCGGTGGTGGAGGCAACGACAATCGCGCCAATATCATCACGCGCAAGCCCGGCGGCTGTCAGGCAATCAGCGGTGATCTTTTCGAACAGCGCCAGACAATGCTCAACATACAGCGCCGTCCGATCCTTCCAGCCATGCGGTTCGGAATACCAGTCGATCGGCACACAGGAATAACGCCGTTCAATGCCGGTATTTTCAAACACCGGCAAAAGCCGGTCGATGTCCTGCCGGCTGCGAAACAGCAAGGCCGCACGGCGGGCAACATCGCTCTGGTTCAGGATATAGGGTGGCACCGCTGTTTCCAGCGCGCGCAGCCGGGGCCGAACGGACATGACGTCTCGCTCCGAAGGTCTTGCCCCGTCACCGCGCTATTTGACGTCGTTTCGGGTGCAAAGTCACGCATAATGCGTTTGCTTGAGAGCCGCCAACCTGAAGGGATGATGAAACCGCAATCGCTGCTTTGCCCAACGCCCGCAGGACTTTACTGCCCGCCCGGCGATTTTTATGTCGATCCGCTGCGCCCCGTATCCCGCGCCGTGATCACCCATGGCCATGCCGATCACGCCCGTTCCGGCCATGGCGCGGTGCTGGCAACCGCACAAACCCTCGCCATCATGCGCGAACGCTATGGGGAAGGTTTCGCCGGTGAAACACAGGCGCTGCGCTATGGCACGCCGATCCAGCACCGCGGCGTGGACATCACCCTCCATCCGGCGGGCCACATCCTGGGCTCGGCCCAAGCCAGCGTGCGAATGAACGATTGTCGGATCGTCGTCTCAGGCGATTACAAGCGAAGGCCGGATCCAACCTGCGCCCCCTTCGAACCAGTGCCGTGCGATGTCTTCGTGACGGAAGCGACCTTCGGCCTGCCCGTCTTCCGCCATCCTGATGATCACGCAGAGATCGCCAAACTCCTGCACTCTGTCGCGCAATTTCCAGAGCGCAGCCATCTCGTCGGCGCCTATGCGCTGGGCAAGGCGCAACGCATCATCTGCCTGCTGCGGGCGCAAGGCTATGGCGAAACGATTTACGTCCATGGCGCGATGCAGCGGTTGAACGCGCTGTATGAATCCTTCGGCATCGCGCTCGGCCCGCTCGCCCCCGCAACGACAGATCGCACAACCACGCTTGCCGGCGCCATCGTCATCGCCCCGCCCTCCGCCATCGCAGATCGCTGGGCGCGGCGCTTTGCCGATCCGGTCACCGCTTTCGCCTCGGGCTGGATGGGCGTGCGCGCCCGCGCAAGGCAGCGCGGTGTGGAATTGCCGCTGGTCATATCCGATCATGCCGATTGGGATGAGCTGACCATCACCATCAAACAGGTCAATCCCGGCGAACTCTGGGTGACACACGGCGAAGAAGAGGGGCTCCTGCGCTGGGCGGCGCTAGAAGGCATGACCGCACGCGCCCTGTCACTGGTCGGCTATAGCGATGAAGGCGAAACAGCCGATAGCGGGCCCGCACAGTAATGCGCGCCTTCGCCGCCCTGCTGGATCGGTTGTCTTTCACGGCGTCGCGCAACGTCAAAATCATCCTGGTGCGCGATTATCTCAAAGAGACGCCCGATCCCGAACGCGGCTGGGCACTGGCCGCGCTGACCGGCGCGCTATCCTTCACCGCCGCCAAACCCGCCTTCATCCGCAAGGCGGTGGAAGCCCGTGTCGATGCCGAACTGTTTGCCCTCTCCTATGATTATGTCGGCGATCTGGCGGAAACCGTGGCGCTGATCTGGCCCACCCGCGCGAGCGCCAACCGCGCCCCAGATTTCACCGAAGTGATCGAAGCCTTGCGAATCGCGAGCCGCCCCCAGGTGCAGACCCTGATCGAAAACTGGCTCGATGCGCTGGATGGGCATGAACGCTGGGCGCTGCTCAAACTCGTCACCGGCGCCTTGCGCGTCGGCGTCTCCGCCCGCCTCGCCAAACAGGCCGCGGCCGATATGGGCGCCGTGCCGGTCGCCGAAGTGGAAGAAATCTGGCACGCCCAAACACCTCCTTACGAAGACCTGTTCGCCTGGCTCGAAGGCCGCAGCACCAAACCCTCCCCCAACGCACCGGGCCGCTTCCGCCCGGTGATGCTGGCGCAAGCCATCGAAGAGAGTGATTTCGCAAAGCTCGATCCGGCAGCTTACGTCGCCGAATGGAAATGGGATGGCATCCGCATCCAGGCGGTCAGCGAAAAAGGCCTGCGCCGCCTCTACACCCGCACCGCCGATGACATTTCCCACACTTTCCCAGATGTGCTGGAGGCGATGACCTTCGACGGCGTGATCGATGGCGAATTGCTGGTGATGCGCGATGGCAAGGTCGCCCCCTTCGGCGACCTCCAGCAACGCCTCAACCGCAAAACGGCGGATGCAAAGCTGCTGGCCAAATATCCCGCCGCCATCCGCGCCTATGATCTGCTGGTCGAAAACGGCCACGACCTGCGCCACCTGCCCTTCCTCGAACGCCGCGCCGTGCTCGAACGTGTCATCGCGCAAACCGGCTCAGACCGGCTCGACCTGTCGCCTCTGCAACCCTTCAAAGATTGGGAGGGCTTGCGCGCATTGCGGGCAAACCCGCCGCCGGGCGATGCCCAGGCCGCCGAAGGGCTGATGCTCAAACGCAAAACCTCGCTCTATGAAGCAGGGCGCCCCAAAGGCCCGTGGTTCAAATGGAAGCGCGATCCTTTCCTCATCGATGCCGTGCTGATGTATGCCCAGCGCGGCCACGGCAAGCGCGCCAGCTTCTATTCAGATTACACCTTCGGCGTCTGGCGCGCCGATGAAGCGGGCACGCGCCACCTCACCCCGGTCGGCAAAGCCTATTTCGGCTTCACCGATGAAGAACTGCGCCGGATCGACGCCTTTGTGCGCGACAACACCACCGAGCGTTTCGGCCCCGTCCGCGCGGTGCGCGCCGATGCTGATTTCGGCCTCGTCATGGAAATCGCCTTTGAAGGCCTGCAACGCTCCACCCGCCACAAATCAGGCGTCGCCATG
>DATJDE010000240.1:0-3058 GCA_035497595.1 Rhizomicrobium sp.
AACACCGACAATCTTCCCGTCTCGCTCGGCAAACAGGAAATGCGGCTCCAGCCGAAAAATGTCGCGAAAGATGGTCGCCCAACCGGCGCGATGGAAAAACGTGCCCCCTTCAGCCGCCAGAACAAAGGCGTCCCATTCAGCCGCTCGTTCGGGGCTCAGGAGCGCAATGGTCAGGCCGTTGGCCTCACCGCTGGCGACGGAAGCAGACATGATGCTCAGAACGATTTTCTGACGCCGACCGTGACGCGCACATCGGTCAGGTTGCCGTTGGAGAAGCCGATCAGGTTATCGGATTCGCGATTGATCACATTGGTATTGAAAAAGAAGTTCAACTTCTCGTTCGCGGTATAATTGAGGTCGAACATCCCTTCCAGAATCCGGTCGGTGCCGTTGAATTCATGGGCTCTGGATGCCGTTGCCCCCACCATCGCGCGCAAATCGCGGCTCAGGCTGTGGCTCACCGTGGCGCGCACGCCATAGGTCTTTTCCTTGCGGCTCAGTTGCGGGAACGGCGATACGTCCAGCCGGTCGCGCAGCGTGGCAAAGAGCGAGAGATTATAGCTCTGGCGCTCGGTGGTGCGGGTGATGTTCGCGTCATACCGGCGATAGCGATAGATCGCGTTGTTCAGCGAAAGGCTGTCGCCCAGAAAGCCAGATCCCGCCTGCGGGTTGCCCGAACCCGGCGTCTGGCCGGGGAGCGGACTGCTCGGATTGCTGCCGCCATTCTGCAAATCGCCCATCAACTGTTGCTGCGGCGTCTGCACCTGGTCGTTGGCGCGCGCCGAAATGGTAGTGAGCGGGGTCACGTTCCAGTTCAGGCCACCGAGATAGGTGGGGAAATTGTTCTGCGTCCCGGCCTGCATATACAGATTGAAGTTCGGGTTCGGCGCGTACTGGAAGCCGCCCAGAAGGGTCGGCCCATCCAGGTCCTTGCTCAGCAAAAACGACGAATGATAGGTCTGATAACCGCCCGTTGCGATCAGCGAAAAGCTGTCGGTCAGCGCGTAGCTCACATTGGCCACCGCCGAACGCACTTTCTGGGATTGGTGCGCGCTTTGATAGGTGTTTGAGGCACTGGCGTTCACCGACCACCTGAGCCGCATAAAATCGTCCAGGCTCGCAATGCGCGCGCCAATGGCGGTGCTGTTGGAGTTGGTCGGCGGCCGGAAAAAGCCGGGCAGGGGCGTGTTCAGTCCGCCCGACGGGGTGACGAAATACACCCCGCTCTGGCTCGCCCACAAATCCACTTCCGCGGTGTTGCCGAACTGGTGAATCATCGTCGGCCGCGCCGCATAGCGATAGGTATCGCGATAATTCCCGCGCGTCGGCGTATCATCGCCCGCGCTCAAATTGCCCACGCGCGAAAGTGTGGTCGGCTCGGCACTGGCCTGTGCGTCAAGAAACAGAAAGCGTTCCAGCAGCTCGGCATTGGCCGTCGCGTTGAGCCGGTGCACCAGTTGATCAAGATCGTGATCGCGGGCGTGATACTGCCCGGTCAGAGAGTAATCGATGGAGGCAGTGAGCCTGCGCGATTGCTGCAACAGGCCCAGATGAACGCCCGGCACCGTGTAAAGGTCATACCCCCGGCCACCGCCGACCGAGCCCGAGGCGTTGGAAGAATAGGTCTCCGCCAGGCTGACCGCCGCGAACACCTGCAAATCCGGCAGCGGTGCCGCTGTGACACCGGGTTTTTTAATGCCTTCTGCTTCGGCGCGGGCCTGCTCCAACTTGCTTTGCTGGGCGCGGGAAAGCGGCGTACTGGAGGAGTTGTATCCGCCAGTGTCGAACTGCGCCTGCGCGCTCGGTGCCGCAAACATCGCCACCGTTGCGGCTGCAATAGCCAGCTTCAGGGTCGCGGGCCGGGAAACGCACCCGGCCCTGACGAGATGAAGCTTAGATCGAATCATGTGCAACGCGCTCCGGGGCGAAACCTGCCGTGGGGTCAGGATACCGCGCTCAGAAGAATGACTGCGGAATGATGATCACATCGCCCGGCTGCAACGCCACATTGGCCGACATGTCGCCATCTTTCAGCAGATCGCCAAGACGGACGTTGTAGCTTTTCTGATGCCCGGCCGTGGTGCGCACCAGCGTCGCCCGGTTGCCTGCCGCATACGGCGTCAACCCGCCGGTCGCGATCATCGCATCCAGCGCCGACATGTTCTGGCGATAGGGCACAGCCTTGGGTTCAGATGCCTCGCCAACCACGCGCACCTGTTGCGCGAAGGGGCCAACGAAGTTGCTCACGATCACGGTGACAACCGGATCGGTGACGAATTTCTTGAGCTTACCTTCAATATCGCGGGCAAGCTGTGTGGGGGTCCTGCCGGCGCTTTCAATGTCTTCAACCAGCGGAATGGAGATGCGGCCATCAGGGCGCACCGGCACGGTGGTCGAAAGATCAGGGTTGCGCCAGACAAAGACCTGAAGCTGGTCGCCAGGACCGATCAGATAATTGGCCTCGCTGGTCTGCGCCGCCGTGAGGGCGGGCGCTTCGCTGCGCGGCGCACAGGCGGAAATCGCCACCGCAGCCGCAAGGCCAAGCCCCAGAACCGAAACGCGCCGCAAAGCGCGCCCCATCGTAAACGACCCCGAAAGTATGCTCGCACGCATAGGAGATAGCCCCTTTAAATCCCGTGGGAAGCAAAGCTCCCCGAAGCAAATATAGATACACGGTCAGCCATTTAGGGCCAAACGCTTTGTTTGGCCGAACAATGGCTCTTTAGAAATTAACCAACCGCTAACGTCAATGGATATGTCGCTGTTACGAAAATATCACAGTCCTTCGGCCGTTGGGCAGGATGCGATGCTCGGCATGCCATTTCACGGCCCGCGCCAGCACCACGTTTTCAATGTCCCGCCCCACCGCCGCATAGTCTTCGGCAGACAGCGCATGGGTCACCCGCTCCACGGCCTGCTCAATGATCGGCCCCTCGTCCAGTTCGGCGGTGATATAATGTGCCGTCGCCCCAATCAGCTTCACGCCGCGATCATGCGCCTTGCTATAGGGCCGCGCGCCCTGAAAGCTGGGCAGGAATGAGTGGTGAATATTGATCGC
>DATJDE010000241.1:0-9171 GCA_035497595.1 Rhizomicrobium sp.
ATCGCGCACATCCGCTTCCACCAATTCGGCGTCAAGCCGCAGCCGTGTCAGATTTTCCCGCACGCGGGCAAGCCGCAAAGGCTCGCGTTCAACAGCCGTCACAACCGCGCCCATCGCTGCCAGTTCGGCGGTCTTGCCACCCGGTGCCGCGCACAAATCGAACACACGCTGTCCGCGTACATCGCCAAGCAACCGCGCAGGAAGGCTGGCAGCGGCATCCTGCACCCACCAATCGCCAGCTGCGAAGCCGGGTAACTGGTCAACACGTCCTGCCTCGCTCAGCCGCACAATATTGCCGAACATGGGTGTCGCACCGTCGATGCTCGCTCCGTCTTTCAACGCAATGTCGAGTGGCGGCGGCAAAAGATGCGCGGCCGCAATTTTGCGCGCTGCCTCCTCGCCAAAACTCTCGCACCAGCGAGTCCACAGCCAGTCCGGCGTATTGAGCCGCGCAGCATCCTGCGCCTCGACCACCGCTTTGCCCTCGCGCGAAATCCGCCGCAGCACCGCATTGACCAGCGGCTTGAAATGCACCGCGTTCTTGTCGCGCGTACACAGTTGGTTGGCGGAATCGACGGCGGCATGGGGCGCAACATTCAGGAACAACAGCTCACACGCACCCGCCAGAAGGATTTCGGGCGCAGACCCTGCCCGTTGTGGCTGCGGCGGCTTGGGCACGAAATGGCGGATCAGCGCATCCAATTGCCCGAAGCGCCGCAAGGTCTCGCCCACAATGGCGCGGGCAAACCCCGCATCGCGCGGCGCAAGACCGGCTTTGTCCAACACGGCATCGGCCACCGCATCGAGCGGGCGGCGTTTGCGCAAAACCTCTGACAAAATTGCCAGCGCCGCGGCGCGTGCGCCCAATTCACCCTTTACCGTCTGTGTGTTCACGACCACGGACCGGGTTTTGGTGTCTGGTTCATCGTCGCGGCCATCGCATTGAGCCGCGCCACGCGGTCTTCGGTGGAAGGATGGCTGGCAAACAAGCTGGTCAATCCGCCATGTAACGGGTTGATGATGAACAGATGCGCGCTGGCGGGGTTGGCAGCGGCCTGTGGGTTCTCGATTTCTTGCGCGCTGTGCGAAATCCGCTGCAAGGCGGAGGCGAGCCACAGAGGCCGCCCCGAAATTTCCGCGCCGAGCCGGTCCGCCTCATATTCGCGAGTGCGGCTGATGGCCGATTGCACCACCACCGCCGCCAGCGGCGCCAACAGCGAAACAAGAATGGTCGCAACCATGTTGCGGTCACGCCCGCCCATGAAAAAGGCGAAACTCGCCAGCATCGACACCGCGCCCGCAATCGTTGCGGTGATGGTCATGGTCAGCGTATCGCGGTTTTTCACATGCGCCAGTTCATGGGCCAGCACACCGGCCAGTTCTTCGGTGTCGAGCCGCCCCAGCAGCGCGGAGGTCACGCAGACCGCGGCATGTTCGGGGTTGCGCCCGGTGGCAAAGGCATTGGGCTGGTCGTTCTGCGCGATATAAACACGCGGCATGGGAATCTCGGCCCGCGCCGAAAGCTGCCGCACCAGATGCACAAGATCGGGATACTGCGCCCCATCGGCTTCCACGGCCTGGTACAGCCGCAAGACCATTTTATCCGAATTCCAATAGGCGAACAGGTTCATCCCCGCCGCCACCAGCAGCGCAATAAAGGCCCCCGCCTGCCCTCCGATCAGAAAACCGACGGCAAGAAAGATGCCCGTCATCAGGGCCATCAGCAGTCCGGTACGCAAGACGTTCATCTTTACCCTTGAAACGAGCGGATCAGTGTTGATGTATGCTCTGGTGAACCCCGGTCAAGCTGCATGACAAAATCGACCCAAGCCGAAATCGCCGCCCGCGTGGAACAAGCGGCCGCCCGCGCCCTCGAAGAGGCCGAGGCGCGGCGCAAAGCCGCCGAAAGCGCCCCGGCGCTCCCCACGGAATATCTGGGTCAAAAAGGCCCGGAACCCACGCGCTACGGCGATTGGGAGAAAAAGGGCATCGTTTCAGACTTTTGAGAGCTTGATTGGGCAGCAGTGAAGGGCCATCTAAGAGATATGTTTATCCAGACCGAAGCCACGCCGAACCCGGCAACCCTGAAATTCCTTCCCGGCCGTGAGGTTATGGGGGAAGGCAATGTCGCCGATTTCCCGGATAAGGCCTCTTCGGCACGCTCCCCTTTGGCCGCGGCCCTGTTTCAGGTGCCCGATGTCGCCCGGGTCTTTTTCGGTTCCGATTTCATCTCGGTCACCAAGGCGGACAGCGACTGGAAACACCTCAAGCCTGCGGTTCTGGGTGCGATCATGGATCATTTCACCCGTGGTCTGCCGCTGATCGAAAGCCACGCCGAAGACGCAGGCGTCGAACACACCACTTATAGCGTTGAAGACGAAGAGATTGTCTCCCAGATCAAGGAATTGATCGAAACCCGCGTCCGCCCTGCCGTGGCGCAGGATGGCGGCGACATTATCTTCAAGGGATACGAGGCCAAATCCGGCGTTGTTTACCTGCACATGCGCGGTTCCTGCGCTGGCTGCCCCTCCTCGGCCATGACCCTGAAAAGCGGTATTGAGAACATGTTGCGCCACTATGTACCCGAAGTGAGCGCCGTCGAAGCAATCTGATCCTGCGGAGCCGATGTAAGATCCCCGGCGTTTGCGCCCTGTAGCGCGAGGCTTTATGCCTGCGCGCTCGTGTCCCCTCGGAGCGCAAGTCCATGTCCACCCACGCCGTCAACGACCAAGCCCTCGACATTCTTTTCCGGGATGCCCACACCCAGAACAAGTGGCAGGACAAGCCCGTCAGTCAGGCCATGCTGATGGCGATTTACGATCTGATGCGCTGGGGGCCGACAAGCGCCAACAACAGCCCGGCGCGCTTCGTGTTCGTGTCCTCTGCGGCGGCTAAAGAACGGCTGAAACCGCATCTGTCCGAAGGCAATCGCGCAAAGACGATGAGCGCCCCGGTCACTGCCATTATTGGCTATGACCTGGATTTTCCCGAACACCTGCCGCGCCTGTTTCCGCACAATCAGGATGCCAAGAACTGGTTCAAGGATCCGGTGCTGCGTGAGACGACCGCGTTCCGCAACGGCACGCTGCAAGGCGGTTATTTCATCATCGCGGCGCGCGCCGTTGGGCTTGATTGCGGCCCGATGTCCGGCTTCAACAATGCGGGCGTCGACAAGGAATTCTTTGCGGGCACCAACATCAAATCAAATTTCATCTGTTCGCTGGGCTATGGCGATCCGGCTGGCGTGTTCGCGCGCTCTCCGCGCCTCAGCTTTGACGAGGCGTGCAAAACACTCTGATGTTGCTCAGGTCATGAAACTTCTGGCCGTCGATACCGCGCTTGGCGCCTGTTCTTGCGCGCTTATGGACGATGCGCGCGTCCTGGCGCATCGCTTCGAAGTGATGGAGCGGGGCCATGCCGAGCGTCTTGCGCCCATGGTGCAGGAGGTGATGGCAGATGCCGGTGTTGAATTTGCGCAAGTGGCGCGCCTCGCGGTCACCACCGGCCCCGGCACCTTCACAGGTCAACGTGTCGGCCTTTCTTTCATGCGCGGCATGCGGGTGGCGCTCAAAATCCCGCTGACCGGCGTTACCACCCTTGAAGCGATGGCGCGCGCCGCAATGGCGCAAACCGGGCAACCCTTTGGCGCCGCCCTGCATGATGCCAAACGTAACGAAGTTTATGTCGAACTGCTGAACGGCGACGTCACTATGATCTCCGCCCGCATTGCCACGCTGGAAGAGGCGGTGGCCGCTCTGTCGGAGGCCGTCGGTAATGCACCGCTTTGCCTCGCCGGAACGGCGGCGCAGGCGGCATCAGTGCTCTATCCCGGCGCCACCACCGTCACCGACATCCGCCAGCCTGATGCGCTATGGGTCGGCCGCATTGCCCGGACGAAAGAGGTGACGGCCGAAGCCCCTGCCCCGCTCTATCTGCGCCCCCCGGATGCCAAGCTCCCGGCGCCCAGACCATGATCTTGCGCCGCGCGCTCCCCGAAGATATGCCCGCACTGGCCCGTCTCCATGCCGCCAGCTTCAATCCCCCTTGGGACGAACAGGCGTTTGAGCAACTCATCGCCTCCGGCGGGCAAGCCCTTGTCGCTGGGCCGGTGGGTGCCATCAGCGGCTTCATCCTTACCCGTCAGGCAGCGGATGAGGTCGAAATCCTTACAATCACTGTGGATAAGGCAGCCCGACTGAGCGGTCTTGGGCGGGCCTTGGTAGAAGATGCCGCACGCACCGCCGCCGCGTCTGGCGCCCGCCAGATGTTCCTGGAAGTGGCAACCGGTAATGCAGGCGCAAGGGCGCTTTATGCCAGCCTCGGCTTCAGGGAAACGGGGATTCGCAAGGCATATTACCGCCCCGTGGCAGGCCCGCCCGAAGATGCGCGCATCTTGGCGGCCGCCCTGCCGCTTTCCGGGTTGGGAAAAGACCCAAGGGTAGATTACAATGCCCGCTTAACACCTTGGGAGCAGATGTTGTCGCGGATAGAAAAACTCTGCGTGGAAAAAGGGTTGCGTATGACCGAGCAGCGCCGCGTGATCGCGCGCGTGCTGTCCGATGCCACCGACCACCCTGATGCTGAGGAGCTGTATCGCCGTGCCGCGGCGGTAGACCCTCACATTTCCATCGCCACCGTTTATCGCACCGTCAAACTGTTCGAGGATGCCGGAATCCTCGAACGGCATGATTTTCGCGATGGCCGTTCGCGCTATGAAGAGATGTCCGAATCCCACCACGATCACCTGATCGATGTGCATAGCGGCGAGGTGGTGGAATTCCGCAATGAAGAAATCGAAAAGCTTCAGCGCCTGATTGCAGAGGAGCTGGGCTTCGAACTGGTGGACCACCGGCTCGAACTCTATGGCGTGCCGAAGGACAAGAGCGCGAAGCGCTGACCATGCAACGCCTGCGCGCTTTCGGAATATTGTTCACCTTCATTCTGGTGACCTTGCCAGGCATTCCCTGGCAGGCGAGCGCGGTCAGGTTCAATCTGCCGCGCCGCAAGACCTTTCCACACCGCTATCACAAATTCCTCTGCAAGCTGTTTGGCATCCGGGTCACCGTGATCGGCACGCCGGTGCAGGACAAAGGCGTGTTGATGATCGGCAATCACACCTCCTATTTTGACATATTGGTGTTGTCGAGCACGGCTATGGTGTCTTTCGTCGCCAAAAGCGAAGTGAAAACCTGGCCGTTCTTCTCCACCTTGGCCCGGTTGCAGCAGACGGTGTTCGTGGAACGCAGCCGCCGTTCGCAGACCGGCGAAGCGCGCGACCAGATCAGAGACCGGGTGCTGCAAGGCGATGCGCTGGTGCTGTTTCCCGAAGGCACATCGAATGATGGCAATGGCGTGCTGTCGTTCAAAAGTGCGCTGATGGGTGCCGCCGAAGCCACCCTCGGCAACGATGCTGCCGGAAATCCCATCTATGTGCCGGTGCAGCCGGTCTCGGTGGCCTATGTTGGTCTCTATGGTATGCCGATGGGTCGCGAAAACCGCCCCCTCTTTGCCTGGTATGGCGATATGGACCTTGTTCCCCATCTCATCGAGGCGGTAAAAACCGGCCCCATCGACGTCATCGTGGAGTTTCACGCACCCCTGACCGTCGATCAGGCGGGCGGGCGTAAAAAACTTGCCGGTGTCACCGAAGCCATTGTGCGCGAAGGCCAGACGCGCGCTTTGCGCGGCGGCATCGCGCTCACCAAATCCCCGCAGCGGGCAGCAACCCAGAGTGCTGCCCTCGCTGGAGCCGCCGCATGAAGAAGTTGTTTGTCAAAACCTATGGCTGCCAGATGAACGTCTATGATTCCGCCCGCATGGTGGATCTGTTGACGCCGCTCGGTTACGAAATGACAGATGCGCCCGATGGCGCCGATATGGTGATTCTCAACACCTGCCACATTCGCGAAAAAGCGGCGGAAAAGGTTTATTCCGAACTTGGCCGCCTCAAGCGTTTCAAAGATGCAAAAGCCGAGACTGGCGCGCCCATGCTGATTGCGGTCGCCGGTTGCGTGGCGCAGGCCGAAGGCGAAGAGTTGATCGCCCGCCAGCCCGCCATCGATATGGTGGTCGGCCCGCAATCCTATCATCGCCTGCCTGAAATGATCGCGCGCGTCAGCCGCGAAAAAGGCCATGCGTTGGAAACCGATTTTCCGGCCAACGAAAAATTCGATGCGCTGCCGGAAGAAAATGCAACCAACGGCCCTGCCGCCTTTCTCACCGTGCAGGAAGGCTGTGATAAGTTCTGTACCTTCTGCGTTGTGCCCTATACGCGCGGCAATGAATATTCGCGGCCCGTTGCGCAAATCGTGGCCGAAGCAAAGCGTCTTGCCGAAAAGGGCGTGCGCGAAATCACCTTGCTTGGCCAGAACGTCAACGCCTTCAATGGGCCGGATGACAGTGGCGCGCCCACCAGCCTCGCCCGCCTGCTCGAAATCTTGGCGTCTCTCGAAGGCATTGAGCGGCTGCGCTACACCACCAGCCATCCGCGCGATATGAGCGAGGACCTGATTGTCGCCCATCGCGACAACTCTGTTTTGATGCCGTTCCTGCATCTGCCCGTGCAATCGGGCTCCGACCGCGTGCTGAAGGCGATGAACCGCCAGCACAGCGCGCAAACCTATCTCGATCTGGTAGAGCGTATTCGCGCCGTGCGCCCCGATATTGCGCTGTCCTCCGATTTCATCGTCGGTTTCCCCGGTGAGACCGATGCCGATTTCGATGCCACGATGGAGCTGGTGCGCAAAGTGGCCTTCGCCTTCGCCTTCTCTTTCAAATACAGCCCGCGCCCCGGCACGCCCGCTTCGGTCGCCAAAATTCAGGTGCCGGAAGAGGTCAAGGATGTGCGGTTGCAAGCGCTACAGGCTCTGCTGCGCGAACAGCAGGATGCCTTCAATGACTCGTGCATCGGCCGTACCCTGCCCGTCCTGTTCGAGAAACCGGGCCGCAAACCAGGTCAGGCCATTGGGCGCAGCCCCTATCTGCAAGCGGTGTTCGCTGAAGCTGCCACCCATCTGATCGGAAAGATCGCCCAGGTGCGCATTGAAGAAGCGCGCCCCAATGCCTTGCGCGGCGTGTTGATCGATGTGCATGAGAAGGTCAGGCTGCATTGAGCAACGCCACCCCATCAAGAAGCGTCGCCAAAGAACAAGTGACGCTCGAATTTTCCAACAACGCACTGATCGCGGCGCTAGGCGGCAGCCATGGCCGTAATTTCGCGCATATCGAACAAAAGCTCGGCGTGCGCATTGCCACCCGTGGCAATCTCGTTGCGGTCGAAGGCCCTGCCCCTGCCCGGGAACGTGCCAGCGCGGTTCTGCGCGCGCTCTACGCCCGGCTCGATGCCGGCGAAGCAATCGGTCTTGCCGAAGTCGATGCCGAATTGCGGTTTGCCAATCGTGATATGAGCGGCATCAATACCGGCTTCGGCACGCCGTCGATCAAAACCGCCCCGTCGCGGGTGACACGCGCCCGTTCGCCTGCGCAGGTCGCTTATCTCGATCTGATGCGTACCCATCCACTGGTGTTCGGCATCGGGCCTGCGGGCACCGGCAAAACCTATCTGGCGGCGGCTTTTGCGGCGCATCTTTTGCTTGAGCGCAAAGTCGAGCGCATCATTCTGTCCCGCCCTGCGCTGGAAGCAGGCGAGCGTCTGGGCTTTCTGCCCGGCGATTTGCGCGAAAAGGTCGATCCCTATTTACGCCCGCTCTATGACGCGCTGTTTGAAGTGATGGGCGATCAGTGCACCCGCCTGATGGAACAGGGCATCATCGAAGTGGCTCCCCTCGCTTTCATGCGCGGGCGCACGCTGTCGCGCGCTTTTGTCATTCTGGACGAAGCGCAGAACACCACCACACCACAAATGAAAATGGCGCTGACACGGCTGGGCGAAGATTCGCGCATGGTGGTGACGGGCGATCCTTCGCAGAGCGATCTGCCGGGCGCGCGCGCCGAAGGGCTTAACACCGCGCTCGACATTCTGAACGGTGTCGAAGGTGTCGCCATCGCAAAATTTACCGACGCAGATGTGGTGCGCCATGCGCTCGTCTCACGCATTGTCGCAGCCTATACAAAAGCGCAAACCCCCATCGGCCTTCCCCCCTTGCCCGGCGGGCGGCGCAAGAGCAGCACGCCATGACCGAGAGCGCCGACATTACCGTCATTGTTGAGGACCCCCTTTGGCGTAAGGCCGCGTCCGCCCGCACCGCGTTGAAACGCGCCGCTACCCTCGCTTTCGCGCGCGCCGGAAAAGACCGCTGTGCCTTCTCTATCCTGCTTGCGGGCGATGAAAAATTGCGCGCCCTCAATGCCAGCTTCCGGGCGCGCGACACAGCTACCAATGTGTTGTCCTTCCCCTCTGACGATATGGACTATCTGGGTGACATCGCCATCGCCTATGGCGTCACTGCTGCTGAGGCCGAAGCGCAAGACAAAAGTTTTTCCCATCATGCGGCGCATCTGGCGGTGCATGGAGTGCTGCATCTGCTGGGCTATGATCACGAAACCGAAGCCGATGCGCTAAAGATGGAACCGCTGGAAATAGAAATTCTCAAAGAGCTGAAGATTCCCAACCCCTATCTGATAGAGGCCACCTGACACGATGGCCGATCAATCCTCCGCGTCACACGGTGCTTCGGAAAAAGCCACTCTGCTGGAATGGTTGCGGAGCTTCTTGCGCAATCGTCCCGGCGTGCAGATGCGCGAAAGCCTGCAAGAGGTCATTGCCGAAAGCGAACGCGAAAACCCTGCGCTCTCTGAGCAGGAACGCCTGATGCTGGCCAATCTCCTGCGCTTTGGAGAATTGCGGGTAGATGACGTAATGGTGCCGCGTGCCGATATTGTGGCGGTTGAGGAAAAAACCACCCTTTGTGATCTTCTTGCCGTGTTTCGTGAAGCGCAGCATTCGCGCCTGCCGGTCTATCGTGAAACGCTGGACGATCCGATCGGCATCGTGCTGCTGAAAGACGTGGTCGGCTTGATCGACATCGAGGCCGATGGCGCCTTCCGTCTCAAAAACGATGTGCCGCTTTCCAAGATCCGCCGCAACGTCTTGTTCGTGCCGCCCTCCATGCCCGCGCTCGACCTGTTGCTGAAAATGCAGGCGACCCATAATCATCTGGCGCTGGTGATTGATGAATATGGCGGGACTGACGGGTTGGTCAGTATCGAGGA
>DATJDE010000242.1:0-3360 GCA_035497595.1 Rhizomicrobium sp.
TAGAGCACATCGCGCGCTTTGGCGATTTCCTGCCCCAGGGCTTCGACCTTCGGCTCCTGTTTAAGAAATTCGACGATGTGACGCGGGGTTTCGAGCAACGCGGCGCAATATTTCTTTTCATCGTCCGCGCTCAGATGGCCACGGGCGCGCCCTGCCGCGATAGCCAGCGCCGCGAGCGCGCTCAATTGGCAGGTGAAGGCCTTGGTGGAGGCAACGCCGATTTCGGGGCCTGCGAAGATGGGCAGCGCGATATCAGCTTCGCGCGCGATGGAGCTTTCCATCACATTGACGATGGCGATGGTGGTTTGGCCGCTGGCTTTTGCATCGCGCAAGGCGGCCAGCGTGTCGGCGGTTTCGCCAGACTGGGAGACGAACAGCGCGATCCCATCTTTCGGATAGACCGGTTCGCGGTAACGCAATTCGGAGGCGACATCGGCCTCCACCGGCAGGCGCGCCAGTTTTTCGAACCAGTATTTGCCGACAAGGCCCGCATAAAACGCGGTGCCGCAGGCCGAAACCGTGAGGCGGGTGGCGGTTGTGAAAGCTTTCACGAGACGCGGGTCCTGCAGCGACACATGCGGGCCGACGGCATCGAGATAATAGGACAGCGTGTGGCCGATCACTTCGGGCTGTTCGGCGATTTCCTTCGCCATGAAGTGGCGCTTGCCGCCTTTATCGACCATCTGCGATGTGGCGCTGGAGATTTTGACCTCGCGATTGGCGGGGCGGCCTTGCTCATCAAAAATCGAGATGTCGGGGCCGTTGACCACCACCACATCGCCATCGTCGAGATAAGAGATGCGGTTGGTGAGGGGCGCGAGCGCAAACGCATCCGAGCCGAGATAGCCTTCGCTTTCGCCATAGCCGACCGCGAGCGGCGCGCCTTTGCGGGCGCCGATGAGCAGATGGGGATGATCGGTGAAGATCATCGCCAGCGAATAAGCGCCGGTGAGGCGGTGCGAGGCGGCGAGCACCGCATCTTTGGGGGCAAGGCCCTTGTCCAGAAAATCTGTCACCAGATGGGCGACGACTTCACTGTCGGTTTCGGATTCGAAGCTGTGGCCTTTGGCGATCAGCTCGGCGCGCAGCTCGCGGAAATTCTCGATGATGCCGTTATGCACAATGGCGACGCGGCGCGAGGCGTGGGGGTGGGCGTTGATTTCGGTCGGCGCGCCATGGGTGGCCCAGCGGGTATGGCCAATGCCGGTATGGCCAGCAAGCGGATGTTTTTGCAGCACCGCATCAAGCTGGCTGAGTTTGCCGGGGGCACGGCGGCGATCGATATGATCATTGGTGAGGGTTGCGATGCCTGCGGAATCATAGCCGCGATATTCCAGACGCTTCAGCGCATCGAGAATGACGGGGGCGACGTCTCTGGTTCCGGCGATGCCGACGATGCCGCACATTATTTTTCTCCTTTGGCTTTTGCAGCCTTTTTCTTGGCGCGGAAACTTTCCGCCCAGTTTTTTATCTGCTTCTGCTCGCTGCGGGTGACAGCCAGGGCGTTAGCCTCCACATCTTTGGTGATGGTGGAGCCTGCGCCCGTGATGGCGCCATCGCCGATTTTGACCGGCGCGACAAGAGAGGCGTTGGAGCCGATGAAAGCGCCGGCGCCGATATCCGTCTGGTATTTGCCGAAGCCATCATAATTGCAGGTGATGGTGCCGGCCCCGATATTGGCGCCCGCGCCGACACGCGCGTCCCCGATATAGGACAGATGATTGGCTTTGGCGCCCTTTTCGATGCGGGATTTTTTGATCTCGACGAAATTACCGATATGGACGTTTTCCTCAATCTGCGCGCCGGGGCGCAAGCGGGCATAAGGGCCGATCAAGGCGCCCTCGCCCACTGTTGCGCCCTCAAGATGGGAGAAGGATTTGATCACCGCACCGGATTTGACCGTCACGCCGGGGGCAAAAACGACGAAGGGTTCGATCTGCACATCGGCTTCGAGCACTGTGTCGGATGACAGATACACTGTTTCGGGCGCGACCATGCCGACACCGGCGGCGAGCGCGGCGTTGCGCAGCCGCGTCTGCATGGCGGCTTCGGCAGTGCTGAGTTCAGCGCGGCTGTTGACGCCCATCACATTTTCTTCCGCCGTGCGGGCGACGGCGCAGGCTACGTCTTCTGCGCGCGCGAGGAGCGGGATGTCAGTCAGGTAATATTCGTGTTGCGCATTGTCGTTTTTGAGCTTTGCGGCCCAGCGGAAAAAACTTTGCGCATCGGCAGCCAGAAGCCCGGCATTACACAGGGTGACGGCGCGTTCTTGCTCAGTACCGTCTTTGAATTCGACGATGCGGTCCAGCAAGCCCGCTGCGTTGAGGATGACGCGGCCATAGGCGGCGGGGTCCAGAGCCTCGAAGGCGACGATGGCCATGCCGGTTTTTTCTTGCGCGGCGAAGGAGGCTTCGAACGCATCCGATGTAAGCAGCGGCATGTCGCCATAGGTAACGGCGAGGACGCCGGTGAACTCTTTCAGCGCGGGCGCGGCGCAGGCGGCTGCGTGGCCGGTGCCGAGTTGTTGCGCCTGAATCACCGCATCGGCGCCTTCGCGCGCTGCGTAATCGCGCACGGCCTGACCATCGGGCGATGTAACCACCACAATCTTTGTGGCCCCTGCCGCGCGGGCCGCCGCGATGACGTGGCCGAGAATGGGCTTGCCCGCCACTTTATGCAGGACCTTGGGGGTGGAGGATTTCATGCGGGTGCCCATGCCCGCTGCCAGGATGACTGCTGCTTTATTCAACTTGGGGGTACTCGCTTTTCAATAGAACCTGGAAGATGCGCGTACCCGGCCGGGAACGACCGGGGAAGTGACGTTTTGCGACCACATATTGCCATGGGAAAGCGACTTGTGGGTTAACTGTTCCCATGGATTCGCAACACGCCCCTGGCCCCGCTTATGTCTTCGATTTGGATGGAACTCTGGTCGATACCGCCCCTGATCTTTTAGGGGCATTGAACGCCATTCTGTCCCGCGAGGGGCGACGCCTCGCGCAGCTGGAGGAATTGCGCCACATCGTGGGGCTTGGCTCGGCGCGGATGCTGCTACAGGCCTTTGAATTGACCGGTGCGCCGCTGGACGAGGCACGGCTGCCCCAGATGGTCGATGCCTATATCTCTTATTACAGGGCGCATATCGCCGAGGGCAGCCGCCCTTTTGCCGGGGTGGTGGAAACCCTTCAACGCCTGAAGGCGCAAGGGGCGCGGCTGGCGGTGCTGACCAACAAGCCGCAGGAGTTGACCGATCTTTTATTGCCTGCGCTCGGGCTGGATCATTTGTTCGGGGCCATCCATGGCGCGGGGCGCATGGAATTCAGCAAGCCGGATGCGCGGGTGTTTCATGCCGTGATCGAA
>DATJDE010000243.1:0-2312 GCA_035497595.1 Rhizomicrobium sp.
GACGCTGATGGGGCTCGCCAGTGGCGTGACCGCCATCCGTTTTGCCATGGACCATGAATGGAAGTTTGCAGTTGGCGCGATTTTGCTCGCCATGCTGTTCGACATGCTGGACGGGCGGGCTGCGCGGCATCTGGGCGCCGACACCCGCTTTGGCGCACAGCTTGATTCGCTGGCCGATCTGGTGAGCTTTGGCATCGCGCCTGCGCTGATCGCTTATAACTGGACGCTGTCTGGCCTTGGCGAAATTGGCTGGATCGCGGCTGTGATCTTCTGCGTGTGCTGCGCCATTCGTTTGGCGCGGTTCAACATTCAGGCGCTGCGTGATGAAGGCGCGACTGAGACCAACCCTTATTTCACCGGCATGCCCACGCCTGCGGGCGCCTGTCTGGTGTTGCTGCCGCTGCTGTTCAGCTTTCAGTTCAAAGACCCGGCCTTTCAGCTTCCGCTCTATAGCTGCGCCATTGCGCTGGCGACATCGGTGCTGATGGTCAGCCGCTTGCCCACGCCATCGATCAAACATCTGCATCTGGAACGGCACAACCGGATTGTGGCCGGGCTTGTCGTGCTGGTGATGGCGGGCGCGTTGATCTATCGCCCATGGGCCACGCTGGCGGTGGGTGTTGTGCTCTATGTGCTGTCCATTCCGGTGACGGCGTTCATTACCGCGCGCGCCCGCAATGCGCAGCCGGATGAGGACGAGGAAGACGATCTTTCCATCGCGTAAGCTACGCGGTTAAACGATCTGCACTTAAACGATTTGCACTGTGCCCGGTGGGTTGCGCAGTGCCGTTGCCAGCACATTCAGGCCTTGCACCAGTTCGGCGCGCGTGCGCGGCGCGCCCAGAGAGACGCGCACCGCATGGGGCGCGTCTTGCGTCACACAGAACACATCGCTCGGCACGATGGCCACGCCGCCGTCCAGCGCCTGGGCCGTGAAGCCCGCGCGGCTCCAGCTGCGCGGCAGATGCAGCCACAGATGATGGCCGCCGGGATGGGCGCTGAAGGCGGCCGCGCCGAGGCTTTTGCGCGCCAGGATCTGGCGGCCCGCGGATTCAGCACGCACGGCAGACACGATCTGATCGGCGACGCCGGTTTTGATCCAGTGCAGCATCAGCGCGACCATTAACGGCGGCGGCATCAGAGCGGTGGCTTGCAGCGCCGTTACCATGCGCAGGCGCGCGGCATGATCGGGCGCGATGACAAACGACACGCGAAAGGCGGGCGCGAGCGATTTGGACAGGCCGATCACCAGATGGCTGCGTTCGGGGATGAGATTGGTGATGGCGTTTTGCGTGGGATCGAGCCCGCCATAGGCATCATCCTCGATCAGGTTTGTCGCGGCGGCACGCAGCACTTTGGCGACGGCGCGGCGGCGTTCGGCGCCTATGGTGGCGGCGCTGGGATTGTGGATCGTCGGCACCAGATAGGCGAGCTTTGGTTTGTGCACCGCGCAGGCGCGCGCCAGCGCATCTGGCACGATGCCTTGGCTGTCCATCTCCACGCCGACGATGTTGAGGCCGAGCTGGTCTGCCGCCGCGCGGAAGCCGGGATAGGTGAGCGCTTCGGTGAGCACCGTATCGCCGGGGCGTGTGAGGGTGAGCAGCAGATTGAACAGAGCGGGCTGGGTGCCGGGATAGATCACCAGCCTGTCTGCGGTGAGGCCGGGGACGCGCGGGGCAAGCCAATGTGCCGCCGTTTCAAGATCGGCTTCGTTGCCGCCGGGCTGCTGATAATTGAGGAACGCGGTGAGGCCGAAATCGCGTTGCAGTTCGGCCAGACCGTGGGCGATGCGGGCATCGAAATTGGCCTCCACCGGGTGGGGCGGCACGTTCATCGAGAAATCGGTTTTGACCTGCCCTGCCATGTGGGCGGGGGCGCGGACAGTGGTTTCGGCCACGAAGGTTCCGCGCCCGACCTGCGCTTCCAGCAACCCGCGTTTGCGCGCTTCGCGATAGGCGCGGCTGGCGGTGGTGAGATCGACCTTCAGGGCGGCGGCCAGCGCTCGGTGGGTGGGCAGTTGCTGGCCGCGCGCGAGGTGGCCATTGGCGATATCGGAGGCCAGCGCCTCTACAATTCGTTGGTAGATCGGGCCGGGCCAGGCGTCTAGTGTAGGGGTCCAATCCATGCAATTCTGGCTTTTTGTTTTGAATGTATGCTAATAATGACTATTGTATGGATCACCGCTCCGGTCAAGGATTCGTCATGGAAAGCCGCCGCAAGACCAACCCCCTGTTGCAGGCCATGTGGCGGGGTTTTCGCAAGACCTGCCCCGCTTGCGGCGAGGGCAAGCTGTTCGGGCGGTTTTTGAAGAT
>DATJDE010000244.1:0-7469 GCA_035497595.1 Rhizomicrobium sp.
TGAGGGTGAAGGCGCGCGCTTCCATTTTATGGGCAGTGATGCGCGCGCGCAGATCGCCATCGGCGAGTTTGCCGTTCTCCACACCCACATGATCCTTGGCGGCATCTTCAAGATCGTAGCCGCCGCCGCCAGCGCCGAAGCCGGTGGCCGAAATGTTCTGGCGTTCATATTGTAGAAGCCGTTTGGCAATGTCCCAGCCGCCATTGACCTTGCCCACCAGATTTTGCTTGGGCACTTTCACATCGGTGAAGAAGGTTTCGCAGAAGGGGGAGCTGCCGGAGATCAGTTTGATCGGGCGCGCTTCCACGCCCGGCGACGCCATGTCGAACAGGATGAAGGAAATGCCTTCATGCTTCTTCGTGGTGTCGGTGCGGACAAGGCAGAAAATCCAGTCCGCGTAATTGGCGTAGGAGGTCCAGATCTTCTGGCCGTTGATCAGATAGTGATCGCCCTTGTCTTCGCATTTGGTGCGCAAGCTCGCGAGGTCGGAGCCCGCGCCCGGTTCGGAATAGCCCTGACACCAGCGGATTTCGCCGCGCACGATTTTGGGCAGATGTTCACGCTTCTGCTCTTCGGTGGCATATTCCAGCAGCACCGGCCCCAGCATCCAGACGCCGAAGGAGATCAAGGGGGCGGGCGCCTTGATCCGCGCCATTTCCTGATCCAGCACACGGGCTTGCGCGGGCGTGAGGCCGCCGCCGCCATAGTCGGTGGGCCAGGTGGGTGCGGTCCAGCCCTTGTCGGCCATGCGGTCGAGCCAGAGCTTTGCGTCGGGCGTGTATTTTGCCCGCCGTCCGCCCCAGATATAGGATTCGGCCTCATCGCCGGATGCCCCGCGCGTGGTGCCGCGCAAGGCTTGCGGGCAGTTCTGTTCGAGCCAGGCTCGGGTTTCGGTACGGAATGTCTCCAGATCGCTCATTGGCGATTCCTCCGGCGTTTTTTAATTTCGTATGGGGCTATTGTGGCGTGGTGGGTGTGGCTGATGCAAGCGACACCTCCCGCCCAGACGGGCGGCGCTGTGGGGGGAAACTGCGGTAGGATTCAATAACCTGTGTTCGCTAGAGTAGCAGGACACCACCGAACCGGAAACGATGACGCAGATACGCCTGTCGCTTGCTCCGCTGGAAGACTGCGCTGCGCTGGAAGGCGAGTGGCGCGCTCTGGAGCAACGTGCCGATATCGATTTTTATATGAGCTGGGGCTGGATCGGCACGTTGCTGCGCCGCTCCGGTTTGACGCCTTTTGTGGTGCGTGCCCATGATGGGGCACGGCTGATCGGGCTGGGGCTGGTGTTCACCAACCGCCAGAGGCGCCATCGCTGGCTCGGTGTGCGCAAGCTTTATCTCAACGAGACCGGCGATCTCGACATCGACATTCTGTTTATCGAGCATAATGGGTTTTTGTGCGACAGCGCTTATGGCGCGGCATTGCCTGCGCGCTGCATCGACTATGTGCTGTCGTCCGACGAGGCGCGGGCGTTGCTGGGGCGGTGGGATGAATGGCGCTTTGGCGGGGTTGGCGAAGAGTACAAAACACTTCTGGCCGCAACGGGTTTGCACACCCATGTCTATTCCGCGCGGGCTGGCGGGGTGGTGGAGCTGGATGCTTTGCGGGCGCGGGGTGAGACGTATCTTTCCACCTTGAGCAGCAATACGCGCTATCAAATTCGCCGCGCGCTGAAGCTGTATGGCGAACGCGGGCCACTCACCGTTACGCCCGCGATCACTGAAGCGGATTTTGCCCGGCATTTTGAAGGGCTGAAATCCCTGCATCAAAGCTATTGGCTGGCGCGCGGGCAGAAGGGGGCGTTTGGCTATCCCTTTCTGCATGATTTTCATCGCGAGGTTTTGCTGCGGCACGGGCCGCTTGGCGAGGTGGAGTTGCTGCGTATTGCGGCGGGGGATTTTGAGATTGGCTATCTCTACAACTTCACCTTTGGCGGCAAAGTGGGCGCTTATCTTTCAGGCTTTGCCTATGAGGACGATGCCAAGCTGAAGCCCGGCCTTGTTTCGCACTATCTGGCCATTGAACATCATCTGGCGGGGGCCGCCCATGTCTATGATCTTCTGGCGGGGGACATGCAGTATAAGCGCAGCCTTGCGATGCACAGCCCCCAGCTTTATTGGCTCGACCTGCAACGGCCCCGGCTGAAGCTGCGGCTGGAAGATGTGGCACGCGGCCTCAAACATCGCTTTCAGGCGGCGCGGACCCCAGACGCAAAAACGGCGCCCGAAGGCGCCGTCGATGCTGGATGAGCGCGACGGTCAGCCCTGTGTCGCCTTGCGGCGGCGCAGACTGCGCGAGCCGCCGATGGCGGCAAGGCCTGCGCCGAACAGCGACAGGGTGATGGGCTCTGGCGTCGGCACAATGACGGGCTGCGGCGCCTGCACCAACTTGAAGGTGGCATAGGTCTCAAGGCCGTTCTGACTGACATAGGCGTTGTTGTTGCCGTTATACGTGCCGCCGCTCAGCGTGATTTCCAGTATCGCGCCATTTGAGAAGCTGACCGTCAGCAGGCCCGCATTGGCCCAGGTCAAGTCGTCATGCGCCGAATTGCCGGTGCGCGTGAAAATATCCGCCGCGGTGATCTGGTTCGTGGTCAGGGTGGCGTCGTCAAAAACAAAGCTCGCGGTGATGGTGCTCGAGCCAGCGGCATTCTCACGGATATTCGCGAGTTTGACCGTCTGCGGCACGTTCACGTCGAGGTCGAAGGAGAAGGGCTGGCCCAAATCATAGGTGAAGGTGGGGCTGGCCGTGCTCGACAGGCTGTAGTTGCCCGAAATCACCGTGGCGCTGGCGCCAAACGCGCTTGCGACCAACAGGGCGCCTGCGATGAGAAGCGTCTTCATGGGCAATACTCTTCAGTTCGATATCCGGCCTTTCTACGCAACCTTCGTACCAAGCTGGCTTTTTCGCCATTTGTGCCGGGCGGATGACCCAGGGTGTCATTAACTCTTACACCAAAGCGTCCATTTCCTGACGGGAGCGTCATTGGTGATGACGCAACAAAAAACCGCCCGAACAGTGTTCGGGCGGTTTATTGGTTGCGGGGCCAGGATTTGAACCTGGGACCTTCAGGTTATGAGCCTGACGAGCTACCGGGCTGCTCCACCCCGCGTCATGGCCTTTAAGCATCGCTGCTCAAGGGCGCGGGGATATAGGATAATGGCGGCGGACTGTCCACCCTCAAAGCTGTTGGCGGGGCTCAAATTAAGGGCGGATTGTCCTGCGCCGCCAGATGGGCGCAAAGGCCGGTGGCGAGGTGATCGTACAAAAGCCGCACCCGACGGCTGCCGCGTAGGTCTTCATGCATGGCAAGCCACATATCGAGGGTGAAACGTACCCGATCCGGCAAGACTGGAACCAGCGCGCAATCGCGCCTGGCAATGCCCTTTTGGCAGCCGCCGATCCCGACACCTGCACGCAAGGCGGCCAGCAGGGCCAGATCGCTATCGCAGCGAAAGGCAAAACCTGCGCGGCCCAGCGCGCCGACCGGCCCGCCAACATGGCGCAAAGACGTCGTGTCGCGATCCCGGCCGAGCACAGCGTGATGCGCAAGATCGGCTTCGGTTTGAGGCGCAACACGGTCTTTGAGATAATCGCGGTGGGCATAGAGCCCGATGCGCACCTGACCGATTTTGCGCGCCAGCAGCGCCGCCTGTTCGGGGCGCACCATGCGAATAGCGATGTCGGCATCACCCCGCAGCAGGTTCTGGTTGCGGTCGGACAGCGCCAGTTCAATTGCGATGCGCGGGTGGCTGCGGCCAAATTCGGCCAGCAATGGCGGCAGCACCTCGCAGCCTATGATCTCACTTGCGGTCAGGCGGACGGTGCCGGTTTCATCGTCAGCGCGGCCCGAACTTTCGCGAATGGCGGCAGCAAAGGCGGTTTCGGCGGCTTCCAGATCATCGCGCATGGCGAGCGCGGCTTCGGTAGGGGAAAGACCCCGTGGGGTGCGCACAAACAGGGTCGTGCCGAGCGCAGATTCCAGCTCGCAGATGTGGCGGCCCAGCGTTGGCTGGGTCAGGCCCAGCGCGCGTGCCGCCGCAGACAGGCTGCCGGTGCGTAAAACCACCAGCAGCGAGCGATAGCTATTCCAGTCTTGGCCGTGCCTATCCATGTATTTTTGTATATCTGATATAGAAAGATATACAATTTTCTTTATCTTGCGCACACACGATGCTGCGTCGGCGCATTTAAGGACGACCCCATGTTTATTGGTCACTACGGCCCTGCTTTCGCGGGCAAAGCTGCCGACAAAGCCCTGCCGCTCTGGCTGCTGTTCATCGCGGTGCAGTTTATGGATGTGGTGTGGTCGCTGCTGGTCTTTCTGGGCATCGAGAAGCTGCGCATCGTGCCGGGCTTCACGGCGATGAACCCGCTCGACCTTTATTTCATGCCCTTTACCCATGGGCTGCCGGGGGCGCTGCTGCTGGCCGTGCTGTTTGGGGCCTTATGTGAACTCTTCCTGCCGCAAAAGGGGCGGACTTTTTTGATCATCGGGCTGTGTGTGTTCTCGCACTGGCTGCTGGATCTCATTGTGCATGTGCCTGACCTGCCGCTGATCGGGGACCGGATGAAGGTGGGGTTTGGGCTTTGGCGCTGGCGCGATATCAGCCTGGCTGCCGAATTTATCGCGGTGTTTGGCGGGCTTTGGTTTTATCTGCGCCGTGCACCGCGCGCTGAGGGGTGGGGCAATTTCAGGCTGTGGGCGCTGATCTTCTGGCTGGGTGCAGGTGAGCTGTTCGCCACCTTCGGGCCACAGCCAGCCAGCCCGCAAATTGCCGCCGCGATGGCGCTTGGTGGCTATGGCGTGTTTGCGCTGTTCGCATGGCAAGTAGACCGCGGGTGGGCGCTCGCGCGGCGCAAAGTTCCCGGGTCAACATTAAACCTTTGATTTTTATACTATTTATGACTGACGTGCAGGTAATGCCCCGGATTGATACGGAGCGGCGACATCGGTATAACCCCCCGCTTCGTTAGCCGTCAGCCGAGGACTCTTATGGGAATTGAACTTCCGCCTGGCTATGCACCGTCAGACAGCGAACCATTCATGAATGAGCGCCAGCGGGAATATTTCCGCCGCAAGCTTTCGGGGTGGAAAGACGAGATTTTGCGCGAAAGCCGCGAGACCATTCACAACCTTCAGGCCGAGACCACGCCCTTTGCCGATCTTGCCGACCGCGCCTCCACCGAAGCCGAGCGCCAGTTGGAACTGCGCACGCGCGATCGCCAGCGCAAGCTGATCGCCAAGATCGACGCGGCCTTGCGCCGGTTGGAAGAAGGCTCTTACGGGTTTTGCGAAGAAACCGGCGAGCCGATTTCGCTGAAGCGGCTGGATGCGCGCCCGATTGCGACGCTTTCGATCGAAGCGCAGGAACGCCATGAGCGGCGCGAGCGCGTCTATCGCGACGACTGACGCAAACGCCATTCAAACACAACGGCCGGAGCGCACACGCCCCGGCCGTTTTCTTTTGCGCGTCACCGATGCCGATCAGAACGGCATGACTATGTCGTAGAGCTGCGAGCCGTAGCGCGGTTGCTGGAAATCGGTGATCTGGCCCTGGCCGCCATAAGAGACGCGCGCTTCGGCGATCTGCGCGAGCTGGATGGTATTGGCGTTGGTGATGTCTTCCAGACGCACGATACCTGCGATGTTGAGATCGCGCATTTCATTGTTCACCCGCACCTGCTGGTGACCGCGCACTACCAGATTACCGTTGGGCAGCACCTGGGTCACGATGCCTGCCAAGGTCATGTTCACCGATTCCGAACGGTTGACCGAGCCGGTGCCGACATTCGACGTATCCGAGCCCATCTTCACCAGACTCAACGGATCAGCGCCCGGGGGGAGGATTTTGGTGAGTTGGCCTTCCAGCCCGAACAGGTTGGTGAGATTGGCGCCATCGGAATTGGTGCGGGCGCGGGTGCTGGTGTTGGAGAGCTTGGCCGCATCGGCGATCGACACGTTGATGGTGAGGATGTCGCCCACCCGGCTGGCGCGCGGATCGCGGAAGAAGCTGCGCGCGCCAGGCGCCCAGAGTGAATTGGACAACTGCGTTGCCGGGGCCTGTTGGGGTGGCAGAGAGACCGGCTGATAGCCGTTTGCCATCACGGGCGCACTGATCGGGGCGAGCGCGGGCGGGCGGCCGATATTTTCTATCCGGTCCACGGCGCTGCAGGCGGCCAGCACCGACACGCAGCCAAGAAGCGCGATCTGTTTGACGTAAGACATGACGGATCTTTCTTGCCGGTGGGGGATCATTTGAGGGCCATGCGTGACTGTTTGGCGGGCATTGCCATGGCGCTTTCGGCGCGCACCGTGCCCGGGCCGATGACGGTGGCCATGATCTGGCGATAGGAGACGGGGTTCACGACCGTAATGCTCTCTCCCAGCCCGCCTTCGCTGAGGGCGCGGCCTGTGGCGGTGAGCGAGACGCCCGGAAGCTCGACGGTCATGGTGACGGTTTCGCCTTTGCTGACGAGCACGGGACGGCGCACATCGCTCGTCATCACCAATTCGCCTGCGCGCAGATAACGGCGCGCCTGCATGCCTGACAGATCAGCCATGGAGACGGCGAGGCCACCGCGCATCTGCCCAGGTGCGGCGCTGCCATAGGTCAGATCGGAATCGGTGATGATTTCGCCGCGTGCGATGTCGCGCGCGGGGACCGCGATGCGTGCGCCCCCGGCCAAGGCTGGCACGACGGGCAGCAACAGCAATGCGGCGCAAAAGAACATGGTGAAACGAAGGGTCATGGGCTTACGCGCCTCCCAGTCTTGCGGTCTGTTGCAGCATCTGATCGGCTGCGGTGATGACCTTGGAATTCATTTCATAGGCGCGCTGGGCGGTGATCAGCGAGGTGATCTCTTCCACCGGATTGACGTTGGAGGTTTCGAGAAAGCCCTGAATGATCGTGCCGTAGCCCGCAGCGCCCGGAAGACCCGATTGCGGCGAACCGGAGGACGGGGTTTCGGCAAACAGATTGTCGCCCAATGCGTTCAAGCCCGCTTCATTGGGAAAGCGCACCAGTTCGAGCTGGCCGAGGGTTTGCTGCGTGGTCTGGCCCGGCAACTGCGCCGAGACCTGGCCTTGCGCATTGACCGAGATCGACAGTGCATTTTGCGGCACCGCGATGCCGGGCGCCACGACATAGCCTTTGTTGGTCACGATCTGGCCTTCGGGCGACAAAGCGAAGTTACCGGCGCGGGTGTATGAATCGGTGCCATCGGGCTGCTGGATGCGGAAGAAGCCGGGGCCTTGCACCGCCATGTCATACGGGTTGGAGGTGGCGTTCATATCGCCCTGGCTGGTCACCCGGTAGACGGCCGCCGTGCGCACACCGGCGCCAAGCTGGATGCCCGAGGGGATGATGGTGCCGGAATCCGACGACTGGGCGCCTGCCTGTTCGATGTTCTGATACAGCAGGTCCTGGAATTCGGCGCGCTGGCGCTTGAAGCCGGAGGTG
>DATJDE010000245.1:0-2765 GCA_035497595.1 Rhizomicrobium sp.
GCGTCGGCGGAGATTCATTTGCCGTCATCTTCGGCCTGGGCGGCAGCGGCCCCGCAGCACTGGGAGCAGAGCTGGTGGAGCTTTGTAACGGCGAATATACGGTGGGCGAGCGCAGTGTTTATGCGCCCGCAAGCGTCGGCGTAGCGCTCGGCCGCGATGCGGAAGACCCACTGGATCTTTTGCGCAATGCCGAACTTGCCTTGGTGCAGGCAAAACGGCAGGGCGGCGGTTGCGCCCGTGTCTTTATCCGCGATTTTGCGGCCCTTGCACCGCAGGATGGCGTGCGTCTCGAATCCGAATTGCGTCAGGCGCTAAGCGAAAACCAGCTCGATATTTTTTACCAGCCGATCATCCGCCTGTCCGACGGTGTGTTGTCTGGCTTCGAAGCATTGCTGCGCTGGCACCATCCGGTAAAAGGCCTGATCGCGCCGTCCGATTTCATCCCCCATTCCGAAACCAGCGGCTTGATCGTGAGCATCGGCCGTTTCGCGCTGGAACGTGCGATGCGCGATCTGGCGAACTGGCAACGCTTTTTCCCGCTCGCCCAACCCTTGTTTGCCAGCGTCAACGTCTCGCGCCGCCAGTTCCGCGATACGGAATTTGAAGCCTTCATGGGCAAGCTCGTTGCGCAGAGCGAGATCGTGCCAGGCACGTTGAAGCTGGAAATCACCGAAAGCGCACTGGGCGCCGACCCCAAGGCGCGCCACGCGCTGGAACGGCTCAGCGCTCTTGGTATCGGCCTGTCGATCGATGATTTCGGTACCGGCCTGTCCAGCTTGAGCCAGCTCAAGGATCTGCCGTTCGATACGGTGAAGATCGATCGTAGCTTCCTCGCCCGCCACGGCGGCACGCAGGATGAGCATGACGGCGCGGTGATCCTTGGCTCCATCGTGACGCTTGCCCACGATCTGAAACGCAACGTGATCGTCGAAGGCGTCGAGAGCGAAGCCGAGGCACAAATGCTGCGCGACATGGGCTGCGCCTATGCGCAGGGCTTCTATTTTTCGCCGCCCCTTCCCGCATCCGAGGCGCTTAACTTCATCGCCCTGCGTTACGACACAATGGAAGGTGCAGGCTCAGGCCCGGCCAGTGTGGGCTGATAAGCCAGACATATCGATACCGAGTTTTTTCAACGCCAGGCTCCACTTCTCGTCCAGCGCATGGTCGAAAATGATCGCGTTGTCAGCATCGCAATGGATCCAGCCATTGGCACGGATCTCGTCTTCGATCTGTCCGCCGTCCCATCCCGCATAGCCGAGCGCGAAGAGGGCACGCCGGGGGCCTTGCCCATCGGCGATTGCGCGCAAAATGTCGAGCGTCGCGGTGAGCGAAATGTCGTCGGTCACAGGCAAGGTGGAGGATTCACTTTCGAATTCACCCGAATGCAGCACGAAGCCGCGCCCGGTCTGCACAGGCCCTCCGAACAGGATAGGAAAATCCGGTGTCTGCGCGGTCACGCCAATGTCCAGCCTGTCCATCATTTCGCGGAAACCAAGCCCATCCACCGGCTTGTTGATGATGATCCCCATCGCGCCATCGCCCGAATGTGCGCACATAAAGATAACGGCTTTTTCAAAGCGGGGGTCGGCCATGCCGGGCAAGGCAATCAACAATTTGCCTTCCAGAAAGCTTTCGCCACCCTCCGGGCGATAAATTGGTTTGCGCGCCATGCCCGGCAGCGTAGTGCGGTTACTCCCATGCATCAATCGGCAGCTTCGGGCGGCAGCTTTCCGGGACGTGTCAGGTGCGCTAGAACGGACATATGCTTCCAAGGGAGAGTGCAATGACAATCAAAGTGGGCGACAAAATTCCTTCAGCAACATTGATGCAGATGAAGGATGGCGGGCCGAAGCCAGTGACAACCGATGACCTGTTCAGCGGCAAGAAAGTGGTGGTGTTCGCGCTGCCCGGCGCCTTCACGCCAACCTGTTCTGCCAAGCATCTGCCCGGTTTCATCAGCCATGCCGAAGATATCCGCGCCAAGGGTGTGGATGCGATTGCCTGCATCTCGGTGAACGATGCCTTCGTGATGGGCGCCTGGGGCGACCAGCAAAAGGCAGGCGACAAGGTGCAAATGCTGGCCGATGGCAATGGCGATCTCACCAAGGCGCTCGGCCTTGAGATGGATGGCTCCAAATTCGGCATGGGCAAGCGCAGCCAGCGTTATTCCATGGTGGTGGATAATGGCGTGGTCAAGGAACTCAATGTCGAAGAACCGGGTGCCTTCTCGGTGTCCAGCGCCGAACACGTCATCAAGCAGCTATAACCGTTGAGGAATGGCCGCGCGGGCCAAAGCGTCCGCGCGCTCGTTCTCCACATGGTCGGAATGGCCTTTCACCCAGCGCCATGAAACTTCATGGCCGCCGAGTTCGCTATCCAGCGCCCGCCACAAATCCTCATTCTTCACGGGCTTCTTATCGGCGGTTTTCCAGCCGTTTTTCTTCCAGCCCAAAATCCATTTGGTTGCGCCATCCATCACATAGCGCGAATCCGTATGCACGGTGACGGCCGAAGACGTCTTCAGCGCCTGAAGCGCCTGAATCACCGCCATCAATTCCATGCGGTTATTGGTGGTCGCTGCCTCGCCGCCGGAAATTTCGCGCTCATGGCCGCCGCTGCGCAAAATCGCGCCCCAGCCACCGGGGCCGGGGTTTCCCGAACAGGCGCCGTCGGTGAAAATATCAATCACGGGTTTACTCAAAAACCATACTCCGCCGCGCTTTTCGCGCGCAGGTGAAAACGCAGGCGGCGCGAATAGTCCCGCG
>DATJDE010000246.1:0-7717 GCA_035497595.1 Rhizomicrobium sp.
CCAATGGCCTGCAAGACTGCCGTACCCCCCATCTGCTGCCGTTTTCCCCCTTCCATTTTCGCCGGAGTTTCATTCGTCGCATGACCGAAAAGACGGACGAAACCCGCCCCGATATCTCCCAATCCTGGGGCGGCCATCTGATGAGCGGCGCGTTCTGGATGATCGCGCTGCGCTGGGCTATCCGGCTCACCGGCGTCGTCAGCACCATCATTTTGGCCCGCCTGCTTGCGCCACATGACTTTGGCATCGTCGCCATGGCGATGATCGTGGTGGGCTCGCTGGAGATCTTCAGCCAGACAGGCCAGCTCCTCGTCCTCATCCGCATGAAGGATCCAACCCGCCAGCACTATGACTCGGCGTGGACGATCTCGGTGCTCATCGGCGTCGCCATCGCGCTGGCGATCCTTCTGGTCTCGCCGCTCACCGTGGACTATTTCAAGGAACCGCTCGTCGTGCCGGTGATGCAGTGCCTTGCTTTGCGCGCGCTGCTGGGCGGGGTGGAAAATGTCGGCACCATCGATTTCCGGCGCGATCTGAAATTCAATCGCTTCTTCGCCTACAACGTCTATCCCAAGCTGATCTCGTTTGTGGTGACGATCGGCGCGGCCATTATCTGGCGTAATTATTGGGCATTGGTGGCGGGCATCCTGACAGGCCAGGTCGTAAAGCTGGTGCTGAGCTATACGATGCACCCCTATCGTCCGCGCTTCACGCTGAGCGCGGTCGGCGACATCTGGTCCTTCTCGATCTGGACCTTCATCCGCTCGATCGGCGGTTATCTGCAAACCCAGATCGATCAGATCGCAGTGGGCGGCATTGCGGGCGCGGCGGCCATGGGGCGCTATGCGGTTGCCTCCGACGTGGCAGCCAGTCCATCGCGTGAGATCAACGAGCCGATGGTAGCTGTGCTCTATCCGGTGATGTCGCGCCTGTTGCACGACCCAAAGGCGCTGCGCGATGTCTTTCTGCGCACCCTCGGCTGGACGACTGTGATCTGCGTTTCGGCCAGTGTCGGCGTTGCGCTGGTGGCCGATGATATGGTGCCGTTGCTGCTCGGCGCCAAATGGGATGGGATTGCCCCGCTGATGGGCTGGCTTGCCATCGGCGCAGGGCTGATGGGCATGTCCAGCGGCGCCTATTCCCTGTTCGATGCACTGGGCAAGCCGCAAATCGGCGCGCGCATGATGTGGATTCGTGTGGCAATCATGGCCGGGACGGTGGTGCCCGTGGCGTTTCTCACCCATTCGCTAATGAATGTCGCCATCGTGCGGGCGTTCGCGGCCGCGGTGTTCCTGCCGGGGCTTTATTACGCGGTTGCCAAACCCACCGGGCTGACCCTGGGCAATTATGTCAGCACTCAGTGGCGCCCCTTCGTGGCGGCTGGGGTCATGGCCGCGGCGGTGCTGGGGGTGAATATGTTTGTTACCCACCCCGGTGTCGTGCGGCTGCTGGTGGATGTGGTGGTGGGTGCTTTGACCTTCGGGGGCGCGTTGCTCGGGCTCTGGGCGCTCAGCGGCCGCCCGGCAGCGCCGGAAAGCGATATTCTGGCAAGCCTGCGCCGCGCCGTCGGGCTTGTCGCCCGGCTCAGATAGGCCGCGCCCAAACAAAAGGGCGCGCATCGCTGCGCGCCCTGGGAAAAGAGATGCCCCTGTAAGCTTATTTCCGGCGGCGCCGCAGCGCCAGCAGCCCACCGGCCAGCAGAACGATGGTGGCGGGTTCGGGCGTTTTCACCGGGCGCTCATATTTGCCGAAGAGCGTGTCATTGGCGCAATCGCCTGTGCCCCAGAGCAGGTCGAGATATTTGGCATCGAGTAGCGCAAAGGCCGCCGCATTGGCCGCCGTCAGCGTGATCGACAATTCGTAAGGATAGGCGCCGCCGACATTCGTGCGGTCCACCGCGACCGTCCAGCCGCTCTCCAGTGTCCCGCCGGTCACCCGCACCGGCACCAGTTCCTTGGTGTCCAGCGGCGTGACGTAACGGCCGCCATAGTAGTAGTCGGTCTTGCTCTTCCAGATATCCTGCGAGGTCTTGTAGTCGGAGGCAGCGTCCAGCGCATAAAGCCCGGCAGCCTGGCCGCCATAAGCGGCCTGATAGCCCAGCGCAACGCCAAAGCCCCAACTTGCGGGCGAACCGTCCGCATTGCTCGGCGAGATGAACAGGTCGGCATAATGCGCTGTCAGGTCGTTGCCGTTGAACTGGGTATAGAATTTCAGCGTGATGGCATTGGCGCTTTCCGAGACCACCACTTTGCTGGTGTTGAACTTGTCTCCCACTACATCGCCAGTGCTCTTGTTGCCCGGGAAATAGTTGGTTGAGGATGCGCCGTGATAGGAAACGATCTTGGTCGTATCGTTGATAATCGTGTCTGCGCTGGCTGCTGATGCCATTGCCAACATACAGGCCGAAACCAGCACCCCAACTGCGAATTTCATCATATGCTCCAGTACCCAGTAATCGGGCTCTGTCATCGACAGATGCAGAACCGCAGGTTTTGGAGGTTAATGAGCAATCAACGTGCCAAGAGGGGGAAATGGCGCTTTTCCCGCCTTTATGGTCAGGTGCGCGCGGGCACTGTAACGATTTGTTTACAATTTTGTGCAGAGGGCCAGGTGTGCAAAAGCGCTGGTCAGGCGAGGGGGCGCAACGGGCGCGCGGCTTCCTCGAAAATGCCCTGTTCGCGCAGCTGAAGGGCACGGCCGCCCGCCAGAGCCGCCCCGATCAACGGGGACGCGATGAGAGAAATAAGAGTCCAGCCTGCAATCGCAACTGCCCACATCATGGCTCTCTCGACCTCCACCGCCGGTTTTCGACACTGGCCCCAAGGGTCGTTGATGCGCGTTAAAGGGGTCTTAAAACCCGGCTCGATGTCGTGTCGGACGATCCTTCCAAATCGCCCTCATTTCAGCGATTATCGTGGTTAACCGGCGCTGAGCATAGAGAGATACGAAAAATACCTGTGCGGAAGTCGGACACTGGCTGCAAATTGCGGGCAAGCGTCGATTTACCCGGTGCCTCAGCGGCGTGAAAACGCCATAGCTGCGTGGCCGTTTAGCGCAAGTGTAGCGGATGGGGCGGCGTGCAATTTTTGCATTTCATTAACTTTGGCGGGCATGACAGCGTATGACGGAAGCAGCAGCTGTGTCGGACAAGATTGCGGGATGGGTGGAGTTTTTCTTCATGCATGTGCTGCCGATCGCCATTTCCCAGATTTATGACTGGCTGCGTGATTGGCAAACGCTGGTCGCGGTGGTGCTGGTTTTGCTGGTCGGTCAAGTGTGGTCGCGGATGATTCTCAAATCCGCCCGCAAGGCCGCGCGCGAAACGGTCCAGAGCGAAACCCGCGCCATCGATGCCGGTCTGAAGCTCCTGCGCCGGCAAATCGAGCTGCGCAACGACCAGGGCGCCCGGCCGCACCCAATGCCTGCACCGCGCCCTGCCCACATCCCGCCCAGCGGCCCCCCCTCTGGTGATGGGCGTGTCGCGGTGGGCCAGCTTCGTCAGGCGATCCGGCTGGCGCTCGGCACCATCCCGCTGTCGGATGATTCGCTCTCGCCGGACGGGGAGCGGCTCTACAAGGCGGCCATCGGCAGCCTGTCTGGCCAGGCCTTTCCCGCCGACGCGCGCAGCGGCGTGCTCGGGCAGATTCTGACCGATTTGTCGGCGCTGGAGCAGGACTTCCCACCCATCTCCTGCCGTCAGGCATGGCAATCGTTGGTAAAGGTCAATGCGCTGGCGCGGGAGTTCGATGAGCCCCCACTCACGCGCGCGCAAGTGCTAGCGGCAGGCTCCAAAACCTCCCCCCAAATCTTGTCCCATTCAGAGACGTTGTGACGGTTGGCTTCGCCATTCGTTAAAGTGGCAGGCCTGAACATATCTGCACGGCCTGACCACCTTAAAACCAATTAACCATCATTAAGCCTACATTCGGCGCTAAGTAAGCCGGACGAAGGGCAACATGAAGCAACGTGGCTGCTGCAAGCTCGTTCCTTGTGTTTCGAAAATTTACTTTAATTCTGTCATGCTATTGCGCATCTGCGGGGGCAAATGTAGTGCAATGCACATGTCGTTTCGTTAGTATTCGACCCAGTTCCCGTCAGCGTATCCTTGTTGGGGGTAGTTCGTGGCGCACGAGGAATCTCTCTCGCGTTTTGCTCCGCAGGAAGTCCGCGAGGCAATGAAGACCGATTATGCGCGGGCCCCCCGGCGCGTTTACCGCGATGAGGGCGTGTCCGCCCCACTCGCCGCGGCTTCGCGTCCATCAGTATCGGCGGACGAGGGATATGCATTGTCGGCCAAACCGTCTCATCGCTACGTTCCGAATTCTGCGCTGGTGCTGTTCCTGCTCGATTTCGTGTTTCTGGGCATCGCAGAGGCCGGTCTGTTCGGCAGTATAGGGGCGCGGCTGGATATTCATCATCCGCTTCAGCTCTGGCTGCTGGTGTTCATCTCGCTGGGCGTGCATCTGTCCTTCCTGTACGCAGCGGGCTGCTACCGCCGCGACACGCTGGTAAATTTCGCCACCGCCACCTCGCGGCTTGCGGTTGCGCTTGGTTTCAGCGCCATCGTTTTTCTGCTCTTCATGCATTTCGTGATGGGCCGGATTTTCCCGGATGAGATCATCTTCCGCAGCGTCAGCCGTTCAGCCACGATTGCCTTCCTCGGCATGGGTGTTTCGCTCTGTGCCGGGCTCTATAGCCGTGTGCTGTTTTTCGCCATGGTGCGCCGCCACTGGTTCCGCCGCCGGGTGCTGATCGTCGGCACGGGTTCGCGCGCGCTCTATTTGTTCAACCTGCTGAACAACGATTCCCACCGCCATCTCACGCAACTCTCTTTTCTGCCCGAAACGCTGATCGGCGGCGAAACCTCGCAGATTCCTGCCGCTTTGCGTGATCATGTGCTGCCGATGGATGGCAGGAGCGTCGAACGCCTGGCCAGCGAGCTTCTGGTCGATGAAGTGGTCGTATCGGTGGATGAGCAGCGCGGCCTCGCGCTTGAGAGCCTGCTGCCGTGGAAGACAAACGGCATTCCGGTGTTCGAATTCAACGCCTTCATCGAACGCGAAACGGGCAGGGTAGATCTGCGCTGGCTCGAACTGTCTTATCTGCTGTTCTCAACCGGCTTCCAGATCCGCCTGATGGATGCGCTGCTCAAACGCACAATGGACATTGTGGTGAGCGCGGTTGCGCTGCTTGTCGCGCTGCCGGTGTTGATCATGTCGGCCATCGCCATTGTGATCGAGGATTTTGGCCCGGTGTTCTACTACCAGACCCGGGTCACGCTGGGGGGCCGCCCCTTTCGCATCTACAAGCTGCGCACCATGCGCACCGATGCCGAGAAGTTTGGCGCCCAATGGGCCGAGGAAGATGATCCGCGCATCACCGCCGTCGGCCGCATCCTGCGCCGCAGCCGGGTGGACGAGATTCCCCAACTGATTAACGTGTTGATCGGCCAGATGTCGCTGGTCGGTCCCCGCCCGGAACGGCCGATGTTCGTGGACGAGCTGTCCAAGAAAATCCGGCTCTACAGCCTGCGCCACAATGTGAAATCGGGCCTCACCGGCTGGGCCCAGATCAACTACCCCTATGGCGCCTCGGAAGAGGATGCCCGGCGCAAGCTGGAATACGATCTTTACTACATGAAGAATTACAGCCTTTTGCGCGACCTCTCCATCATGTTACAGACCTTCCGGGTTCTTATCTGGCCGCAAGGCGTGCGCTGACATCGTGGAAATTACCGACGGGACGGCCTCGCCTGCACAGCGCGGGCTTAAAATCCTCTACAATCATCGCACCCGCTCCCGGGATGGGCAGTCGATTCATATCGACGAGTTGATCCACGCTTTGCGCGCGCTGGGTCACGAGGTCATCGTGATCGAGCCCCAAAGGGTGGATGCGATGGCCGTGTCGGTGGAAAGCAAAATCCTGCCGAAATTTGCTTATGAACTGGCCGAGCTTGGCTACAGCCTGCTGGAATTCTATCGGCTCTCCCGCGCCGCCCTCAAACACCGGCCCGATGCCTTCTATCAGCGCGCCAATCTCTACATGTTGTCGGGCACCTGGCTCGCCCGCGCTTTCGGCTTTCCCTATCTGCTGGAGGTGAACGCCCCGCTGGCGCAGGAGCGCGGCAAGTTCGGTGGACTTTCGTGGCCGCGCCTCGCCGCCTGGACCGAGCGCACCATGTGGCGCAACGCAACCGTCGTGCTGCCGGTCACCAAAGTTCTTGGCCGCTTCGTTACCGATTCAGGCGTGCCCGAAGCGCAGATCGTCGTCACCCCCAATGGTGTGGATACCACCCGTTTCGCCCCCGCCGATACCCAAGCCGCCAAACAGGCGCTCGGCCTGTCATCCCCCCTGGTGCTCGGCTTTGTCGGCTATGTCCGCGAATGGCATGGGCTGGAACATGTGGTCGATCTGGTCGCCACAGATCCGGCGCTGGCCGATGCGCATCTGCTGATCGTGGGTGACGGCCCGGCCCGTGAAGCGCTGGAGGCCCGCGCCCGTGATGCCGGTATCGCCCATAAGATGACCATCACCGGCGTCGTGCCACATGAAAAACTACCCGCTTACGTCTCGGCCTTCGACATCGCGCTCCAGCCCGAAGTCACCTCCTATGCCTCGCCGCTGAAGCTGTTTGAATATATGGCCATGGCCCGCGCCATCGTCGCCCCCGCCAGCGAAAACATTCTCGAAGTGCTGGAAGACGGCACAGATTCGCTGCTCTTTCCACAGGGCGACATGGCCGCCTTCGCCCAAACCATCGCCCGCCTCGCTGCCGATGCGCCGTTGCGGGCAAAGCTGGGCACCGGCGCGGCCAACAAGATCGCCCGCCGCAACCTGACCTGGAGCGGCAATGCCGCCCGCGTTGCCGCCCTGATCCGCAGCCTGTCTCATTCCCCCGCCGCGCGGGTCTCCTGACGATGGACCGGTTGATCTCCATTTTGACCACGACAACGCTGTTCCCCAATTCGGTGCAACGCGCCCACGGCGTGTTTGTGGAAACGCGGCTGCGCCATCTGCTGGCGAGCGGCGAGGTACGCGCCCACGTCCTTGCCCCTGTGCCGTGGCTGCCGCCGATGGTGCGCTATTCGTCTTACGGCCCTCTGCAAAGCGTGCCGCAGCGGGTGGAGCGGGGTGGCCTCACGGTCGAACATCCACGCTACCTTGTGGTGCCGAAATTCGGCATGACCATCACCCCGCACACGCTCTATCACGCGATGCGCAAACGCTTCATCGCGCTGCGCAAGGCCGGCCACCAGTTCGACCTGATCGACGCGCATTATTTCTATCCCGATGGCGTTGCCGCCGTGCGCCTGGCGCGGGAATTCAACATCCCCGTCACCGTCACCGCGCGCGGCACCGATCTCAACCTGATCCCCGAATTTCCCGCCCCGCGCAAAATGATCCTCGACGCCGCCGCAAAGGCGAGCGGCATGATCACCGTCTGTCAGGCGCTGAAAGACACGCTGGTCGAGATGGGCGTCGCACCCGAGCGGGTGACCGTGCTGCGCAACGGCGTCGATCTGGAACTGTTCCGCCCGATGGATCGTGCCGCCGCCCGCGCAAAGCTCGGCCTCACGCGCCGCACGCTGGTCTCGGTTGGCCTGTTGATCGACCGCAAAGGCCATCACCACATCATCCGTGCCCTGAAGGCTTTGCCCGATACCGATCTGTTGATCGCTGGCAGCGGCCCCGACGAGGTGGCCCTGAAACGGCTCGC
>DATJDE010000247.1:0-23360 GCA_035497595.1 Rhizomicrobium sp.
ATTCGCAGTTATGGGCCGGGACGGCCTGTGCGCGTTGAAGTGAATGTTGAAAACAGCTGGGTGATGGTGAAGGGACCGCGCACCGAATTTTACGACGCGACGATCACCGCCAATGGCAAGACCGTCTTTTCGCAGGCCGCGATGGTGCAACCATCTTACACGCGCTGGCGCCAACTTTTCTGGTGGGACCAGCCGGTGGCAGCTTACGTCGAGCAGAATCTCGATTACCTCAAGAAGACACGCATCCTTCCCAATTACGTACCGGAAAAAGCTGTGTCGCCAGCAGAGGTGGCAAAAGACTATAGCCGTTTTGTCGCCAAAAGTGCCCCGCTGGAAGAAGGAATAATCGCGCCCTATATGCCAATGACCGGCGGACGCGGCGATATTGCGCCGCTTCCCTCGTGGACCGTCAACTACCTGCTGACGATGGACAAGCGCGCTTATGCGGTGACCTTGGGCAGCGGCGATCTGGCGGGCAGTTTTTCCTCGCACTATCGCAATCCAAAAACCAATCGGCCCGCAACGTCCGAAGAGTTTCCGAACCTGAGCACCCATTCGAATTTGGTGGGCAGGCCGCATAATCTGGAACTGCCCGATACTGGCGGGTTCAAATCAAAGCTGGTTCCGCAGCGGGCGCATGAGCCATCGCTCGCCTTCATTCCCTATGTGGTGACGGGTGATCGCTACTATCTGGAAGAATTGCAATTCTGGTCGCAATGGAATGCCTGGGGCACGGACCCGGCCAATCGTGGACACGGCAAAGGTCTGATTTCCTGGGACGAGATCCGCGGGCAGGGTTGGTCTTTACGCACGCTGGCACAGGCCGCGTACATCACACCGGAAAACGATCCGCTCAAGCAGGTTCTTCTGCGGGAGTTGAAAGCCAATATTGATAATTACAACACGCTTTATGTGAACAACCCAAAAGCGAATGTGCTGCACGCAGCTTTTACTGCGACCAAGAGCTGGTCTGATTTTGCGCCCTGGATGGATGATTATCTGTCCTGGGCTGCCGGTTATACGGTGCAGCTTGGGTTTGAAAGCGCCCGGCCGTTTGCGCAGTGGAAAGCGTATTTTCCCGTGCAACGCATGATCAACAAGGACTATTGCTGGATACTGGCAACGACCTATCGCTTGAGAATGCATCCGCCGGAGTCCAGCCAGGCCGATAGCTGGGCCGAGTCCTATCGCCTGACATTCAACGATTTCGCCAAAAAGAAAGTAGACCCGAACAGCGTTGCCTGCGGCAGCGCGGAGATGGCCGATGCCATGGGCCTTGCGCCCGGCGAGATGGCGGGCGGTGGGAACACATCTGGCGGATACCCTGCCAATCTGCAACCTGCTCTGGCTGTTGCTGTTGATCTTGGTGTGCCGGGTGCCGACGAGGCCTGGGCGAAGTTTCAGGCCCGCCCGAGATCCAAAATCCCGTTATATGCAAATTGGAGCATTCTGCCCTGGCCGAAAAAATGACCCGCTAATCGATAAACGTGCGGAAAAACGTTTCAAGCGAGATGGCGGTGATCAACAGGCTTTTATGGGCTTGCGGCGTGAGGCGCCGCAAAACCGCCATGTCAAATATCCCGCGTGCACGCGTTCGATCGTCCAACACCATTTGGTGATGTGGCGCCAAAGCGCCATCCAGCCAATCGACGCTGGGCGAACGAAACCCATATTTGCTTGCATAGACCCAGTCGGAAGGAATGTAGCGGCAGGCCAGTTTTTTGAGGATGGGTTTTGCGCCTTTTCCATCCATCTTTAAACGATCCGGCAGAGTAGCTGCCACATCCAGTAGTTCGCGCGAGATAAAAGGAAAACCGACTTCGATGTTGGATTGCGCTGCCAGCGCGGTGTAGACGAATAGCTGGTTTCGGTTCGACGTATAGAATGTTCGGTTCTGCGCCATTGCAAACAGTGATGTGGCGTTTTGCGGCTCGTAACCGGCATATAACGTGTCAGCATCAAAGCGCGCGGTGCGCAGCGCCGGAATGAGATCGCGAAGTGTAATATCGCCCGGCTTCTTGCTAAAATCATCTGAACTGCCCTTACGGGCGAACGACACTTCGTCATATGCGAGCAATTTCGACAGGCGCAGCGCAACGCCGTTTTGCAGTGGCCGCAACGCACGCACCAGCGCCCGCCTTAGGGGCCAGGCAAGCAGGCCAATAACTTTCTGCTTGGCGGCAAATTTGCTGAGGCCGACGAGTTCATCGCTCCCAAAGACACAGTCTGCCCCCTCGCCGGAGAGGATGACGTCTATATCGGCTGGAATGTGCTCGAAAATACGTTTTCTTGTTATGCTGTTGAAATAGGTCGAGGGACGTTCCAACGCGGTGACGACTTCGCCAAAGTGCTCTGCCACATATGAATCTGGCACATCAATAATTTTGTGCTGCACGCCAAGATGCGCTGCAATTTTTTGGGCGCGTTCCAGCTCTGGATTTTTGTGCCCCGGGTAGCGCCCGGTCATGGCAAGGAGTGTATCGAAATTCTGTGCTTTCGCCTTTGCCAGCAGAAGCGTTGAATCGACCCCGCCACTGAAGAATACGGCTATTCTGGATTTGCGCTGGCGCAGCTTGGAAAAATAGCCATCCAGGGCAGCGTCGGTCTGCGCGATCAAATCATCTTCGCTGGCGTTGGTTTGCGCGGGGTTAAAAGCGAACCGTGCCTGGCGTGTCTTTAAAGGCTCAGCGCCGGGTACCAGGGTCACACATTGGCCGGGGACGACCTGGCTGACGCCTGCCAGCAAGGTGTGCTCTTCCATCAACCAGCGATAACAAAACATCTCATTCAGGCCGCTGACATCCGGGGTTACGGTATCGAAATGTTGCAGCAGGTCTTTCAGGCGAAACGACCAGCGCCAGACATCGGCGCACTTGGCATAATAGATAGGCCTGCTGCCAATCAAATCTGTGATCAGGTGAACATGGCCAGACCTGCGGCCTTCGAGCACCAGCGCATATTGGCCGCCGAACTGGGATAGCGGGTAAAGAGCAGCGGGATCCAGATCGGCTTGGTCCAGAAGCGGCATGAGCGCTTTGTGGACGTCGTCAGACGCATCGAGGAAACCATCTACGAACGCATCGTGATACTTGCCGCGCAAAGTCGGCGCTGAAACAGGCGCTGTTGAACGTGGTCTTTTGGGCAAAATCAAAGTGTCCATGCCAAGTCCATATGATGTTTTGGAGGAACGGCGGCTAGCGAGATAAGGCACAACGATTGCAGGCACGCAGAGGGCACCGTTCAATATGGAACGCAATAGCGATGAAATAGAAGCAAACTCGCGTCTAAACTGCGCATCCGCCGGCAAGTATTCCAGTGGCTTTCAATGACTGGGCAGGCGCCAAAACATTTTTGTCGTACCAATCGGGCGAGGTGCCGGTCGTTTCTACCGCGCTGCGCCGGATGATGCCGAGCCACAGAACCAGGGCGGTGCGTACCAGCGCATCCTGATCGAGCTGCAATCTTTCGCGAATTTTCGCCAGCATGGCTGCGACCCAAGGCTCGCGTGCCGATGAATCCCAGACCTGCGCGAGAAGCGCGGCAATAGGAAGATTGCGATGGGCCGCGAGCGTACCGCAGATGAGTTGCAGCGCATCGAAGGCCGGCAAACCATCGCGGCGCGACCATTCCCAATCTACCAGGCCGACGGGGCGCCCGCTTTCGAACAACACATTGGCCAGCCATAAATCGCCATGCACCAAGGTGGCGGGCATGTTTTCGCGGTTGGGCCAGTGGCTCACCGCTTCCACCGCAGGCATCACCTCCCGCACGAAATTCTGGGGAACGCGCGTGCCGAGCGTGGAGAGTTTTTCACGAATATACGCATCGTCCGGCCCGTTGGGGAGTTTGCGGCCGGTCCCGGAAAACGCGAGGCTCAAATCGAGCGTGCGTTCGATATGCTGTTGCACCTGTGCCTGCGTCATGTCCCTGAGCCGCAAATCCTGCCCCGGTACTTTTGTTTGCACCAGCACACAGGCGCGCGATTGCGGCATCTCGATAATCCGGGCCGTGGCGGCGCGCATCTCGGGGGCAAGCGCAGCATCCGCCAGCCGCCGCAAGCCGTTGCGATGCCGCTCCACCGCCTTCAACCCCGCGGCGCCAACGCCGAGGTGAACGAAGACAGGCTGGCCTTGCGCAAGACATTCAAAAACGAGAATGGGGTTATCGAGTATTTTGCCCTGTAGCGAAGACACCATGTCGACGCCAAGATACGCGCACAGGTTTTGCAGCGGCGGCGGCCTCTTCGCACTGCCCCTCACCACTATCGATGGGTGGCCGGACATTGCCTGCCTGACGATGCTGCCATAGCGCGCAGGTTTGATGGTCACATCAAGCTTGCCATAGCTTGAAAGAGGCCCGGAAATTTCCGCCGCCCCAGGGGCGACCAAAAGCTTGGGCAGTTGCAGGAGCGTGCCCACAATCTGCCGGAGGTGCTGTGCAGATTTTTCCGGCCCGTTGAACCCCGGAGCGAACACCCCCCGCCCGCCATTCAACAATGCTGCGAGGTGGAAAAGGTTGTAGCGGCGATGCGGCGTAGCGCCCCGATCAGGGTAGGTTTCGCTTGAATAGGCCGACTCGATCGATAGGGAGACCACGGGGTGAACCTTACCTGTCAAATCCAGTATTGCTTTGTTTTGATTTCACAAAAATGTCACAACTCTGTTACATGGTCAATGATCCGAACCGGAACGGTGATGACACACCGCACAACCCAAATAGTTCAGCCCGCGTGTCGACCTGTCACGAAGGCGGCACGGCGGTAGCTTTTTTGAGTTCAGGTGTACGCCATATGCATTCCTTGACCCGACCGGATGGTCGTTCGCGCGCGGAACTCTTTTTTGCGGCTGCACAGACCATGGCGGCGCAGGGCGTTCACACGCTGCTGTTGCGCGACGACCCGGAAAATCTGGATAGGCTCGTCGAGGTCGATATTCTGGTGCGGGCCGATCAGTTGGGGCGTGCTGTCAGCAGCCTTGTGGCAGCCGGGTGGGAGGTAATCGACAGCGGGTTATTTCACCCCTGCAAGTGCGCTCTTGTTCTTTATCATGGCGGCGACCTGCTCAAACTCGATCTGCATCAGGCGGTGATCGACGGGCCGCTCGTCTATCTTGCCAATGACGATATGTTCGACGGCGCAACCGCCCACGAAAACGGCTTTCTCATTCCGCGCCCCGAAAGTTGGATGGCGCATGCGCTGCTGCATAGCATTCTCGGCAAGACGGTGATTCCACCAAAATTGCGCGCGGGCATGACTGCACGCCTGAACGCGCCCCTCGATGGTACTGTGATGGGCGCGATTGCCGGGCGGTATGGCCTTGGCGCTCTATTTCAAACGGCGCTTTCAGACATTGCGCAGGCTGGCGCGTTTGACGATGCGGCGACCATCGCGCGCCTGCGCCGCGCGGCGCAGGCCAAACTGCGGAGCGTGCCGCGCAATGCGCTGCGGCAATTGCGCTATTCCACCGTCTGGACCTTTGGACAAGTTCTGGGCTGGCGGCCGGGTGTGTTGATTGCCTTTATCGGCCCGGATGGCGCAGGAAAATCAAGCACCATTGCCGCCGTCGAAAAACGCCTTGCACACCTGCAAATTCCAACCCGCAACGCCTATCTCGGCCCGTGGGACCGGGCGCACCTGGTGACGACGCGGTGGGTTCGCGCGGCTGGCGCGGGGCCGTGTGATGACGTTCTGTCTTTTCCGCCCACCCTGTCGGCGATGACGCGGGCCCGCAAACGCATCTTCGCGCATATCAAGCGCGCGGCCTTTTACGGCAATCTTGTGCTGGAAAACCTGACCCGTTATCTGCGCCTCGTATGGCCACATCTGACCCTGCGCCGGGTCGTTCTGGCAGATCGCTATCCTTACGATCTGGAGGTCGGTTACTTCAACGCGCCGATCAAGACCTGGCCGCATGTGCCGGGCATGGTTGCCTCACTGGCGCCCAAACCGCATTTTCTGGTGCTGCTGGACAATGACGCGCATACCATTTGGGCGCGCAAAAAAGAATATCCGCTGGAAACAATCGAAGACGTGCTCGCCCGCTATCACGCCCTCGCCCGCCGCCGTGGCGCGCTTGTGGTGCGCACCGTCAACACACCGGATGCGGTGGCGGACGATTTCTTAAGCATGCATTGGCGGCGGATCGTGCAGTTGCGGCGCGACCGTATCCGCTTCTGGCACTGAGCCGGATCAGACCAGCGCCTTGATCTCATCGCGGAAGGTTTCGCCTGTGGCCCAGATTTCAGCCTTTCGGCGCGCGATATGCGCACGCACAGTGTCAACGTCGGCCAGAAGGTCATTCGCGGTCGCAAGCGCCTGTTGCGGATCGAAAGGATCGCTGCGAAGGCAATATTGTGGCATTTGCATCAGGTCGTAAAAGCCGAAACTTTTGACGTCATAGGCAAAATGCAAGGTCGGCACGCCCGCATCCAGGCACAGGATTGCTGAATGCAGCATCTGGCACAGATGCAGATCGAGCGTTGCGTAAAAAGCGGGCAATTGCTCGGGCAAAATATCCACCCGTTTGACGCGCACACCGCGTGAACGCAGCATCAACGGCAAAATCCGTTCGGTGTGGGAATGCTGCACATAGTGATAGACCACATCGTGCTGTTCGGCGAAAGCGCGCAGGAACACGCAGACGGCATCAAGCTGGCCGCCCACGCGCGCGGCCGATGCGTTGCCATGCAACGCGATATTCAGACCAACACGAAGTTTTCCGCTACGCGTTTTCTTTGCCAGCGATCCAGCACCACGATAAAACAGCGCCGGGTCGCCCGTAAGATATGGGGGGCGGCCTGTCACATCTTCCACCAGGGCATGCGTGGTTTCATCCCGCACGGATACAAGATCCAGCGCATCGAAAATGGCGGCCAGCGTTTGCCGCGATCTTTGCGTCAGCGGGCGCATTTCTTTCATGCCCGTTCCGGTCAGAAGCTTGTTCCAGCCGATGCCATAGGTGATTTTCTTGCACGCCATATGGGCCAAAGCCTGCCGATCGACTTCATAGCGCGGATGCAGCTCGCCATCGTCCGGCGCAGAAACATAGCCACTTCCGGCAATGACGAAGAGATCGTGTGTGCTGCCGATGCGCGCCGCGCTCTCGACATCCAGCATTCCCCAGCCCAGCGTTGTGAAGGTCACCGAGCGCGGGGCGAATATTGCTGCAAGCTGTTGCTTCACCGCCCCGCGGATGGCGATGTCACCCTTGTTGGTGACTTCATGGGTGTTCCAATGGTGAAATCTGACATTGGTGTTGGCGCGCGCGAACCAGCCCACCACATCCAACGCCCGCCCTAAGGCTGCTTTGACGCGCAGAAAGGCCGACATCGGCAATCGCCGATATTCCGCTTCGGGAGGCACGGCAACATACAGACAAATGCGCAACGGCGACGAAATACTCATACGTACAGCCTTGTATCGGAAAACAACGGTGGGCGCGTGTCAAACACCAATGATGCGCAGGTATAACGACACCACAACGCAAATGCCCAGCACCATATAGAAGGCGATGCTGCCAAGCCCGCTTTGTTCAAAGTCGGGTTTGCGGCGGAAGTCCCGTTCGAACGGGTAGGGTTGGGGCATATCGTCGTCGTCATCTGTTGGCATCGGCGCTCTTCCGGTCTCAGGCTGTTGCCGGCAGCGCGCCGGGCAAGTCGTCAACCACGGGTTTGACAGCCCGCCTGGCGGCCACGGTGGCATGCGCAATCTTCAACAACGGCAGCAATAGCGCCACGTTCAAAATGAACACGTCATAATAGGCAAGACTGAGTGCCGCCCCGCCGACACAGAAGGCGATCAGGCTGACTTGAATCATCGATGCCAGTTGATAGTTCCATTCCAGCCCCGGTACACCGCGCGTGAGTTTTCGAATGCGTGTTGACGTGACGAAGGCGGCGGCAATCAACACCAGATAGATTCCAAGCCCGATGAAGCCATGCTCGCCCAGGACCTGGAAATAGATGCTGTGCGCGGCGTGCGCTTCCTCGCCCGGCAAATAGGTGTGATAGACGGCGTTGCGCTGTGGCCCGTAAAACCCGACACCCAGGGGGAAGTAATCCCGCGCGCAATAATAGGCAACCTTCCAGGCCGAAACGCGCCCCTGGAAAGATTCATCGGTCTCGGCCTGCGAAATCGATTGGATGCGCTCATGAAAGCTTGCTGGCATGAACTGGAAAACAGGCACCACCAGCACCGTCACAAGCGCCAAATACAGAAAACGGTGCTTGGTGCGGAACAGCCCGGCAAGACAGACCGCCGCCAGCCCCAACATCGCACCGCGCGAATAGCTGCCGATGATCGCAATCACGGTGAAGCCCATGGCGATGAGTGTGCCGGTCGCCAGCCATTTGCGGCGGGTTTGCAGCCTGAGATAATTGGCCAGCGGCAGCACCATGAGCAGTGCCAGCGCAAGACAGTTGTTATCGCCAATAAAGGAATTTGGCGGCCCCAAAACGTGGTATTGGCCGCCGGTGGTCAGGGTGAATATGCCGCCCTTTACGCCGTAGTAGAACAGCGAGATCACCACGACCCAGATCAATGCGTGCAGGCGCACTTTGTTGGTCGCCATTGCGGCGGCGAACAGGCCAAGGACGATTGTTTTCCAGCAGCGGTCCCAGAACTCCCACGACCAGCTTGGCGCCAACGCAAAGAAAGAGTTGAACGTCACCCAAACCAGAAAGACGATAAACGTCCAATAGATGAAGTGGGTGGGCGGCAGTTGGCGATCCTTGGAAAACATCCACCCCGCAATGGTGGCACCCGCCACGATCAGGTTAAGCGGAATGGAGTTTGAAAAGCCCCAGGCTTCCTGATGCGGAACCGCGATGGAAATCCATGCCCAGACAAGCACACCCGCAAAGGGATAGCGCAGAATCACGGGAACGCAGCCAAAGATCATGGCCACAAGGGCGATGTCGCGCATATCAGGCGGTCTCTGACGGTTCGGAGGCGGGGGCGCGCGCAGGCATGATCAGCGCACATCCTCAAGAGAGAATTTTTTGCGTTTGGCGCGCTTGCCGCCAAGCCCATCCTTAGTGGCAGACTTCATGGCGAGGACGCCTGTTGTTTCGTCGTCGGCCCGCCCGTCATTGGTGATCATCCAGTGGACGACAACAATGATCGCAATCATCGCCAACCCATACCAAAGCGAATTCAACGCACACCTCTTCAATACGCGAGGAGACAGGCTCCAAACCCGCAACGCCCACCCTAACCGAAACGGCGCCCTGCCCAAGCATTAGTCAGGGTCATCGTAAACCACAGGTCTATGGCACGGCCGATCACTGGTGTCCGCCCGAAAAACGCGCCGATTTTGCAGCCATTCGGCCCCAAAAGCCACTCCCCGACAGCAGCGTTCAAATTGCCAGCGCCACCCGGTCCCGCAGGAACAGCCAGGGCGCCAGTTTCTCGCCGCTCACCGCGCCATCGGCCTTTGCCACATCTTCGGTGGCGATGGGAATACGGCCCACAATATCGGATGCCAGCCAGCCCTTGGGGCAAAGGTTAAGAACCGGATCGCTGGTAAACAGCAGCCGGTAACCGGCATCGCGCGCCGCGCGGGCGGCGCGGGTATCATATCGACCATGGGGGAAGGAGATCGAATATTCGGTCGAATTGTCCACATGGGTGGAGAGCCAGTTGCGGGCGGCGGCGATATCCTTTTCCGCCTGATCCACCAAAGAGAGCGGCAGATGGGAGGCACCATGCGCCCCGATGCCAACGCCCGAAGCCCGCATGGTGCGCAGATCGCCCGCATCGAGCGCCAGATTCCCGCCATACATCTGGCGGAGCGTGGCTGCATAGGGCGCCAGCAGCGTTTCACGCACATCATCGGCCAGCCCGCCATAACGCAGCAGAAGCGAGATTGCCTGCATCTCCTTGCGCGTATCCTTGGGAGCGGCACCGGATGCGGCGGCCCATAAATCGTCATACCGCGCCCTGCCCGACCGCAAGGCCCACAAAAGCGTTTCCTGCCACCACTGGGCAGGGGCCGAAACTGCCTCTGTCGCCGCGAACAGGACCCAGGGCACATCCGCCGCCTTCAGCACCGGGGCGGCATGATCAAGGTTATCCTTCCAGCCGTCGTCGAAGGTGACGAGCAGGGGAAAGGGCGGAAGGGGCCGTACCTTCGCATGTGACGCCAGCACATCTTCCAGCCCGACAGGGGTATAATGGCGTTTGCAGAAGGCCAGCACAGCGCCCAACAGCTCAGGGGTCACCGTATATTCGGGGTCAGCATCCACCCGCGCGGCAATGTCCGGCGGCAGCACGCGGTGGAACATCAAGACGGTGAGGCTGTGCCGATTACGCGCCCAGTTCCACAGGCCGAACCCGCCGCTGCGCAAGACGACCGTTTTGGCCAGATCTTTCACGCCCATCGCAAACCGCTTTTCCGGATAGCTGACAAGAGCGGGAGATAGAACGACATGGGCACGACAGGGGAAATTCCAGCAAAGGCGGTGGCAAATGGGCACAATTGCGCCGGGTGAAACAGCAGTAGTCAAGGGCAGGCGCGCAGTGCTCTATCACGTTCGCGCCGCGAGAGGGAACCGAGCGAAGAGTCCGTGACCATAACAGTTGACGGGCGCAGAAATACCAACGCTGCTTAAATTGGGATATGGTTAATATCTACGCCTAACTTTATATAGCTATATCAATGTGTTACGAAACGTCAGCGTTTCCGAGCCCAAGGGTCCATCGTGCCTCCACCCGCACCCGCCGGGGTTTATATGCAACCAGTGGTTAACGCGCCGAGCATCCGTGCGGGCAGCTTCAGCCCAAAGAGTACATTTTATCTATTATAATCAATGTATTGGCGCTTATCTCGGCTATGTTTCCGATACCCTCATAGGTGTCGATGGTATTTACACTTTCTTTACATCTGGGGGACGATGTGATCAAAAAGCCCGGAAATGCTGGGTTGGCACAGCTTGTGCTTATTTTAGCCCAGCAGCTCCACAAGGGGGCGCTTGGGTTCTGAAAGGGTAATAATGATGGGTATTAAATCTCTTATCGTCGCTGCAAGTTTCGCACTCGGCGCGGTATCTATGGTTGTGGCGCCAGCGTCCGCAACCCAAATCAACGGCTCCCTCACCTTGGACGGCCAAAATACCAATTTCGCACCGGTTAGCGGCACGACTCCTGGCTTGGCGGGCTATATTGGCCTCCATTTCGAACACAATGTGTCGATCCAGAATGCGACCGGCGATCTCGCGGCGTTCACCGGCGTGACTACGCCGATCGCGAGCTTCAATTACATGAATGCTGACGCTTCGGCCTTGAACTTCTCGCCGATCATGAACTTCTTCAATGTTACGGTTGGCGCGCAGACTCTGGCGTTCGACATTACAACGCTGCAAACATTCGGAACCTATGCCAATGGCTGGCTCCCGACTATCGGCAGCAATGGCGTGTTCAATCTTGCCGGAACAGGAACACTGCATCTGACCAATTATGACGATACGCCGGTCCAGTGGACCTTCTCTGGAACCAAGACCGGTGGGGTTTTCTCATGGTCTGGCACCGCGATTGCTGCCGTTCCTGAACCCGCCACCATCGCCCTGCTGGGCGCCGGCCTGGCCGGTTTTGGCCTGCGTCGCAAGAAGCGCGCTGCCTAAGCTTCTGAGTTAAAAGGTTATGGGCCGGTCGAAAGACCGGCCCTTTTCTTTTGAGCACCGCGGTCTTTGGAGGGGGCAACCAGTCAGCGAGCGCTTTACCGGCAACCGCTTCCCTCTAACGGCGCATGGCGACAAGCGTAAGTAAACGCGGAATACACCACATAAAAATTGGTATTTTCCATTCCATATCAATCTCTTAGGTTTGAATTGCATCTCAAGGCTCATTCTTGAGTGTCAGCGCCGTTTACAAATTTTGTGGATATTGAACTAAATTTCATAAGGGATTTGTCAGAAATCCGCGGTTGGCACGGAATATGCTTACCAAAGACCACGAAGGGGCAATTCTGAACGGCCAGTTCTGAAAGGCTCAACCGATGACCATCAAATCACTCCTTGTCGCTGCAAGTTTCGCACTTGGCGCAGCGTCAATGATGGCAGTTCCTGCATCAGCGACGCTGATCAACGGCACACTCACGATGGATGGCAACCAGACCAATTTTGCACCTGTGAGTGGCTCAAACCCTGGTATCCCGGGCTATATCGGCCTGAACTTCACAGCTCCTGTCACAGTCCAAAACGCTACCGGTGACTTGTCTGCCTTCACCGGGTCGTCTGTCACGCTGACAACTTTCAACTATATGACGAATGACGCGTCTGCGATTTCCTTCAGCCCTATAGCAGACGCCTTCAGCATTACAGTTGGGCCGCAGACACTGTCGTTCGATCTTTCGACAGTTCAGACTTTCGGCTTCTATCCAAACGGCTGGACGCAAACCGTACCCGGTAATGGATTTGTCGATCTCGCCGGCACCGGTGTTCTTCATTTGACCGGCTTTGAGCCCACGTCCGTGAACTGGACGTTCTCGGGAACCAAGACCGGCATAGCGTTCTCATGGTCCGGCACCGCTGCGACGGTTCCTGAACCTGCCACCATCGCCCTGCTGGGCGCCGGTCTGGCCGGGTTGGGCCTGCGCCGCAAGAAGCGCGTTGCCGCCTGAACGATCATGGCTGATCAATGCTTGAAAGGGCCGGTCGAAAGATCGGCTCTTTTCTTTGCCCGCGGTGGCCGGGCTTGCCTCTGCACGCGAAAGGGGGGTAGCAACGCTTCGACACGAAAAGGGGGACTTCGGCGTGAGCGTTCTTGTCACGGGTGGGGCTGGGTTCATTGGCAGCCATATGGTTCATGCGTTGGCCGACCGGGGAGAACACCCGGTCGTTCTGGATAATCTCTGTACCGGCGTGCGCGGGCTGGTGGCTGAAACGGCAACCTTCGTCGAAGGCGATGTCGCCGACCAGAAGCTGGTGGGCGAGATCATCCAGGATCTGGATGTCGATGCGGTGATCCATTTTGCCGGTTCCATCGTGGTGCCGGAGTCGGTGGAGAACCCCCTCTTCTATTATGGCAACAACACCGCCGCCTCGCGCGCGCTGATCGAGGCCTGTGTTTCCAACGGTGTGCGGAACTTTGTGTTTTCTTCCACAGCCGCCGTCTATGGCACGCCGGAGGTGATGCCGGTTTCGGAAGACACACCGACCGTACCCATCAACCCCTATGGCTGTTCCAAGCTGATGACGGAGTGGATGTTGCGCGACACCGCCTTCGCCCACGATTTTCGTTATGCGGCTTTGCGCTATTTCAACGTTGCAGGCGCAGACCCCAAGGGGCGCACCGGCCAATCAACACCGCGCGCCACCCATCTGATCAAACGCGCCTGCCAGGCCGCGTTGGGCCGGGTGCCGCATCTGGGTATCTTCGGCACCGACTTTCCGACCGCTGACGGCACGGGCGTGCGCGATTACATTCATGTGATGGATCTGATTGCTGCCCATCTTCTGGCGCTGGATCATTTGCGGACACGCGGCCAATCACTCATCTGCAATGCGGGCTATGGGCACGGTTTTTCGGTGCGCGAAGTGGTGCGCGCCGTGGAGCGGGTAACGGGCAAGCCCCTGCCGGTGCAAGAAGGGCCGCGCCGCGCGGGCGACCCACCTGCCATTGTCGCCAATTCCGCCCGGCTGAAAGACACCCTCAACTGGGTGCCGGAACATGACGATCTCGATTTGATCGTGCGCTCCGCCTATGCCTGGGAAAGCCGGCTCAACAGCGTGTGATCAGACCGTCGCTGCCATTTTCGCTGGCGCGCCGATTTCACGTTCAAGAAAACGCTGGAACATCCACAACAGCCAAAGGGTGCGGCTGTGATCGCGCGCGCCGCTGCGATGCTGGGTGTAGAGCGTATGAATGGCGGCGGGGTTGAAATAGCCGCTTTGCGCCAGCCCGCCCTCGGCCCCGATTTCGCTGGCGAAATGATCCCCCATTGCGCCGCGGAACCAGGCGGCGAGCGGAACCGAGAAACCCTGTTTCTTGCGATAGAGCACATCGTGCGGCAGCAGCGGTTCGAAGGCGCGTTTGAGAACGCGCTTGCCCTCCCCGTTCGTCAGTTTGAATTCCGGCGCAAGGGCAAGCGCCCATTCCACAAAACCGGGATCGAGCATGGGCACACGCACTTCGAGGCTGGAGGCCATGGCCGTGCGATCCACCTTCACCAGAATATCGCCCACCAGCCAGGTTTTCAGATCGACATATTGTGCCTTGCCGACCGCATCATCCATCGGCGCGTTTTTCAGATGGCGTTTGATCACATCGACCGCGTGATAGTTTTGCAGGTCTTTGCGCAAAGAGTCTGAAAACAGCGTGGTGCGCAGATCGTCGGACAGGACCGAGACATTGTGGAAATAGCCGTGCGCCGTATCCTGGCTCAATTCACGAAAGGTCTGGCGGGCACGAAACATGCGGGGCGCCCAATCGATTTGCGGATAGATGTTGCCAAGTGCACCAAACAACGGGCCGCGCACGGATTGTGGCAGCAGACCGCGCAGGGATTCTTCGCGCCCATGGAACGCATAGCGGCGATAGCCAGCAAACAATTCATCGCCCGCATCGCCCGAAAGTGAAACGGTGACATGTTTGCGCGCGAGTTTGGCGACCTGATAGGTCGGCAGGGCCGAACTATCCCCGAACGGTTCATCGAAAATGCCGGGCAGCAATTCCACCGCATCGGCTTCATGCCCCGTCATGGTTTCGACATGCTGGTGACCGCCATAGCGGGTTGCAACTTCGGCGGCGTAGGGGCGCTCGTCGAATTTTGGATCGGTGAAGCCGATGGTGAAACAGTCCACCGGCTCGCTGCGGGCCTGCGCCATCAACGCCATCGTGGCGCTGGAATCTGTGCCGCCCGAAAGAAAGGCGCCGATCGGTACATCGGAGACGAGTTGCGATTTCACCGCCGCCGCCAGCCGCGCGCGCAGTTCATCGGCGGCATCATCCAGCGTCTTGCTGGTGTTCACGCCGGGCTTCGGGTCCCAATATTGTGCGAGGCGTGGGGTCTGGCCGCGCGCGATTGTGAGTGTGAAACCTGCGGAAAGTTTTTGCACGCCTTGATAGATGGTGCGCGGATCGCAGATATAGCCGAGGGCGAAAAATTCTTCGATGGCGCAAGGATCGATTGTGCGCGTCAGATCTGGGTGCTGTGTCAGCGCCTTCAATTCCGAGCCGAAAATGAACGTGCCATCCCGCAGGAAGCTGTAATAGAGCGGCTTCTCGCCCAGCCGGTCGCGCGCGAGGAACAGTGTGCGGTCCTTGGCATCCCAAAGCGCAAACGCGAATTGGCCGATCAGATGCGAAACGCAATCCGCACCCCATTCGCGCCAGGCATGCAGAATGACTTCGGTATCGGACGGCGTGCGGAAATGGTGGTTCTTGGCCTGCAATTCGCGGCGCAGTTCGCGGTAGTTGAAGATCTCGCCATTATAGGTGAGGCAAAGATCGCCCGTCTCGTCGAACATCGGTTGCTGGCCGGTGGCCAGATCGATGATCGCAAGACGGCGGTGGCCAAAGCCAATGCCCGGCGCGAAATAAAAACCTTCGCCATCCGGGCCGCGATGGACCAGCGCGTCGTTCATGGCTTTGACGAGGCCCTTGTTGGGGGGCCGTTCGCCGCTTGTATCAAACCATCCGCTGATGCCGCACATGAGTCTTTAGCGTGCCTGGGCGCGTTCGAGCCGGGCGGGCAGATCGCCCATCGCGGCCAGCGCATCGGCCAGTTCCCGCCGGGCCTGATCTTCCGTGCCGCTTTCCACCGGAACCGATACCGCGATCAATGCGCTGCCATCTTCCCCGGCGAAAGAGCCTTTGAACCGCGCCAGCTTCACATCGAGGCCGCTGGTGGTGAAGGTGCCGCGCGCCCAATAAGTCCACCAGACGATGCGCCGCTGCATATTCGAGGCCAGTTGCAACTCCACGAAAGGCGCGGAAACGGTGCCGATATTGGCGTTCAACCGCGCCGACGAGGTGGCGTTCCACGTTTCTTCGCTCCACATTTTGTTGGTGGATTCGATCAGCGTGTGCCCATGGCGGGCGCGGCCATAGTAATAGACATGCACATCGACAGCGGGATTTGTGAAGACGTTGCGGTTCAGGCTGAAGGCGAACTTTGCATCTTCACCAAAAAACTGCGGCGCCCAAGTCCCTGATGCATCGGAAATGACCCAGCCGGAATAATGCGGCTCTGCAAAGGCTGACGCGTCGATGCTAAGGGGGCGGTTTTCGCGCCAGGTGGCAAGCGCGGGCGCGGCACACACCACCGCGGCCGTCACAACACCGGCAAGCAGCACCGTGGCCGCCGAGGCTGGCGGTGCGGACTGCATTGGCGGCACGCTGGCGGAAAAATCATCCCGGAAGCGCGAGCCGAAGTAGAAGAGGACCAGCATGATGACGACTGAGAAGCCCCAGCCATAGACAAGATGGTCAAAGCCGACGGCGATGGTGTTATCGCTGTAATGCGCCAGCAGGACGATGCCGAGCGCGCGGAAACCATTGCCGATCACCGGCACGACAAAACACGCGATCATGAACAGGATGATCTTGCGCCATTTGTTATAATTCAGATGCGCGAACAAAACGCCAAGCGCAATGGTGGCGATCAGAAAGCGCAAACCTGCGCACGCCTCTTCCACCTGATAGCGGCCATTGGCCAGCTCGATGATTGTGCCCTCGGCATAAAAGGGAATGCCGATGAGGGACAGAAAGGTCGTGATGAAATGCGTCGTGAAGGTTTGCAGCGGCGCGATAAGATATTCCCCCGTGGGGACAAGGAAAAACAGAAACAGCGCGGGAAACATGAGCACGCGATAGACCGGCCAGCCGAAGATGGCGAGCATGGCCACCTGCACCATGGCCATTAGCATGAATTGCTGCGCCTCGTTGATGGCCATCAAATGCCCTACGAACCAGACCGCCGCCAGCGGCACGATCAGGATCAAGGCGGGAAGAAACACTGTGGGGCGGACATGGGCCAGCGAAGCTCGCCGTGTCCAGACCAGATAGGCGCTGATCGGCACGATGAGATAGCAATGCGAGAAAGTGGGAGACACCCAGTAGACGTTGAGCGCCGCTGAAACCATGGGCCAGTAAAAAAAGCCGATCACGGCCAGCACGGCGGCAAAGGCGGCAATGTGTAAAATCCATTGCGCTTTCGCGCTTGATTTAACGTCGTCTATCGCGGCATCGGCCATTATACTGCTCCTGCCTGGGGGGCGGTTTGCGGTTCATCCAAGGGCGTATTCAGAATAACAGGCGGCGCATCGTTCGCTCTGTCTGAGGCTGTGGCAAGCAAGGCATCGAGGTCGGCAAGGTTGCGCGCCCAATTGTGGTGGCGTTCGACATAGCGCCGGCCACCGGCGCTGATGCGGGCGCGCTCCGGCCCAAAGGCGGCGGAGATCACTGCATCGGCAAAGCCTTGCGCGTCATCGGCCAACCAGAATTCGCTGCCCGGCTCGATGGCCAGCGCGCGCGAGGCGGCATTGGTTGCCACCACCGGCTTTTCCAGCGCCATCGCTTCCAGCACCTTGTTCTGTACCCCGCGCGCAATATGCAGCGGCGCAACACACACCGCGGCATGGGCGATGTAGGGTCGCACATCGGGCACCCGCCCGGTGACGGTGACACGCGGGAACGACGTGCCGGTGAGTATGCGGGCAGGTTTTGACCCGACAATATAGAACTGCGCTTGCTGCAGGCGCGCGGTCACCAGCGGCATCACCGCTTTTGCAAACCACAGCGCCCCCTCAACATTGGGGCGATAATCCATCGCCCCTGTCATCACCAGCGGGATTTCGCCTTTGGCAAACGGGTTGGGAAAATCATGGCCGCCCGAGAAATGATCGAGATCGACACCATTGGGCACGCTGTGAATACGCCCCACCGATTCCGGCGCGAGCTGTTCGAAGGTCTCCGCTTCAAAGGGCGAGACCAGCAGCGTTGCACCGAAATGGGCGGCGGCAGCGCGTTCGAGTTCCAAAAGTGTTTTTGCTTCGCGCCGATAGAGCCAGCGTTTCGGCCCCGCAGACGCATCGGCATATTGGCTCCATTTGTCGGAATCGACATCCACCAGATCGAGCACGACTTTGCTTGCGCCAAGGCTGCGTTGCTGCATCAGATATGGCGCCATGGCGGAACTGAACACATAGGCGCAATCCATTTTCTTGCGCGCAAGCAGATCCGTGACCCAGGCGTCCATCGCCGCGTTGCCAAAATAAGACGTCGTGATCGGCCCACCGCGAAACAGGGCTGCAAGCCCCATGGGATAGACCAGTTTCGGATTCAGCGGCGGCAGAAAACATTCCCCGCCTGCCAGTTCGCGCAAGGCAGGCACATAGGCCATATCCGCCGGATCATCGACGAAGGCGCCCACATGGACCGTGTGATGCTGCGCCAGATGGGAGATCACCGCATGGGCGCGAATCTTTTCCCCTTTATTCGGTGGAAACGGAATGCGGTGGCTGAGAAACAGAATGTCCACGGGCTCTCAGCCCTCTTGCGGGATTGGGTACACCCGATCGATACGCTGCCAATCGAATTTTCCCAAAAGTTTAGCCAGGCGCTTTTCCATGCGGCCAAGATTTGTGTAATGGCGCACGCGGGTTTTGAGCGATGCGCCGGGAATACGCGGCTGATCGGGATCGATTTCCCACGGATGGAAATAGAACATGCAGGGCTGCTTGTCGGCCCGGCGCACGCGATTGAGGCCGAAACTGCTCCACCAATAGGGCAGCAGACGGAAATAACCGCCGCCGCCACAGGGCAGATTGGTGTTGAACAGGCGCGCGGTGGTCACCGGAATTTCAAGAAACGCACGGGTTTCAAACGGGCGGAAGGCAAAGCGCGGCGCTTCGGGGATGCCGTAGAGATCGTGATGAATGGGATAGGTGCTGGAGCTGTAGCGATAGCCTGCCTGTTCCAGCTCATCGAGAATCCATAACGTCTCGCGCGTGATGGAAAAAGATGGCGCACGATAGCCTTTGACCTCGACCCCGCTCAAATCTTCCAGCAGCGTCTTGGCCGAAACGATGTCTTCGCGAAACACTTCGGGTGATTGACCGGCGGCGCGATAATGCATGGTGCCGTGGGAGGCAAGTTCATGCCCCGCATCCACGATCTGGCGGATCACAGCGGGATGGCGTTTAGCGATCCAGCCAAGGGTAAAGAACGTGGCGGTCGCGCCCGATTTTTCGAACAATGCGAGAATACGTTCGACGTTGCGCTCAACGCGGCATTCATAGCTCTGCCATTGTTCGCGGTCGATCAGCCCGGCAAAGGCTTCGACCTGAAAATAATCTTCGACATCGACGGTGAGCGCATTGGCACGGCTGGCGCAGGCCATCGGGCGGGTGGACCACCCGGCAATGATTCCGGCACTGTCGTTTATGGGCCCTGGACTCTTATCTATGGGGATTTGCTGGTTCATATCGCCCTCACCCGCGCGGACGGGAATCTGGACCGCTGCTGAACCCGAGAAGATCATAAAAAGCGGATGCGATCTGACGTAAGGATTTGTCTTGCCGGGCAAGGCGTTTTTCCAACTCGGCAACGCGGGACGCGAGATCGCCCTGCACAGCTGTGCCTGCCACCCCATCGGCGAACGCCACCGGCGCCGAGGGTGCACTGCCCTGACGGGCCGAATTTTCAGCCCGTAGATCGGCGGCCACCTTGTTCACATCCTCGCCGGTGAAACGGTGCAGATTGTCGAGGAAGCCCAGCAGCAGCAGCCGATTGCACAGCGTATTGATCTGGCGTGGAATGCCGGAGGTGTGATCGTACACAGCATCGACCGCGCTCACCTCGAACACCGGATCGTTCTGCCAGCCCACATGTTTGAGACGGTGGGGCAGATATTCGCCGCACTCCGCCCGGCTCATCGGGCCAAGGTGATAGGAGGCGATGACCCGTTGGCGCAGCTGTTCAAGATCGGGGTGGGCGATCACATCGCGAAATTGCGGCTGACCGACCAGAAAGCTCTGGAACGGGGCAGCGTTACCGACCTGGAAATTGGACAGCATGCGCAGTTCTTCCAGCGCCTCGACGGAGAGGTTTTGCGCCTCGTCCACCACCAACAGCGCGCGGCGGCCATCGCGATAGAGCGTTTCAAAGAAACGCTGCAAACGCAGCAACATGCCAGCCTTGTCAACCGGGATGTCCTTGATACCGAAGGCGGCCGCCACCATGCGCAACAATTCAGAACCGGCCAGCAGCGTGGTCACCACATGGGCCGCTATAATTTTTTCGGAATCGATGGTGGTGAGCAGGTGCTTGACGATGGTGGTCTTGCCCGCACCCACTTCACCGGTGACGATGATGAAGCCTTCGCCCCGGCTGAGGCCATAGCTCAAATGCGCCATGGCCTGCGAATGCACCGTGCTGTCGAAATAGAACGTGTGATCGGGCGTGAGCAGAAACGGCTCGCCGGTCAGTCCGTAGAATTCCGTATACATCGCGCCCTTTCGGTCCGACCCGTCGCCGGTCAGGCAGACGCGGCGTCGGTATCCTTCCGGTAATAGTAATAATAGGATGCCGCAGAGGTGTGGCGCCATTGCGGCGACTTGTTGAACAGCATCACCACATTGCGCGCCGCCGAGATGCGGGTCAGCGCTTCTTCGACATGGTGGCGTGAGGGGTGCTGGGCTGCCACCACCATGATGACATGGTTCATGTGGGGAATGATCGCCGCCGGTTCAGCCGCCGCCAGAACGGGCGGCGCATCGATCAGGACGATACGGTCGGGATAACGGGTCGAAAGATCCTGGCAAATGTCGGCCATACGCTTGGAGGCCAGAAGTTCGGGCGAGCCGGCATCGTGCTTGCCGGCAAAAATCACCCGCAAATTCGGAATGTCGACACAGCGATGCATCACTTCGCTGATATCGCACTTGCCGTTCAAAAGCTCGGTCAGGCCGCGCCCGTTGGCACCATCGAAATAGGCATCGAGCGAGGCGCGCACCACATCGCCATCGATCAGCACAACGTGGAGATTGCGTTCGGCCGCCAGGCTGATGGCAAGGTTCATGGCAGTGAAGGTTTTGCCTTCGCCAGGCAATGCGCTCGTCACCATGAACACGTTGTTGACCATCGCCGTGCCACCGGCGCCGCGCGCCATGGGCAAGAGCTTGCGCTTGATGGCGCGGAATTCGTTATAGGTCGTGGAGGAGGCATTGTCCGGCGTCACGATCTGCGACTGGCGGATACGTGTCAGGTTCAACCGCACCGGATGGCTGACCACCGCCGAAGGCTGGGCAGAGGTTGCAGCCGCGCGCGGGGCCGGAGCGGCCGGCGCCGCCGCCACCCCTTGCGCCGAGGGCTGCTGCGTCGCTGGACTTTGCGCGGGTGTGGCCGGCGCAGGATCGCGCCGCACATCTGTTGCGGGGCGTGCCTCGGTGGCATCGCTCAGCCGTTTGGCTGCGCGCTGGATGAGGTTTAAACGCTCGAAGCTCTCGGTCATAGCAGTGTACCTGTGGCAGGAGCGATGGAGGACTGGAATAACAGCAATATCGCAACATAACTGACCAGAAGAAGGGCCACGGATGCGGCAACGGCCACCACCGCCTTGCGCATGCGTTCGGCATCGGCAGCATGGCGGACATTGGAAATCACCCCAATGACGGGCACATCGAACGCCGCCCGCAACTGATCACTGACGATAAAGCGTTCAGCATTCAGCCCCATCAGCAGCGCCACGCCGATCCCGCCCGCAAGACCCACCAGCAAGACCAGCGAGTTGAAGAGAATGCGGTTGGGCGCGATGGGCCGATCGGGCTGTTGCGGCGGTTCGACGATGCGAAACACCATGGATGATTGCTGGTCGCCGACGGCCTGTGACAGGCGCGCCGATTCACGGCGTTGCAGCAGCTCTTCATATTGCTTGTGCAGGACAGCGTAGTCACGATCGATATCGGCATATTGCCGCTCGACGGCAATGGATTTTTCCAGCGCCCGCTTGGTGGATTCCAGATTGGTCTGGGCCTGCGAAAGACGGTGCTGCCCGAGCGCGACATTGGTTTCTTCATCCGAAAGCTTGCCGCGCAGGGCGACAAAGACCGGATTGGAGATGCCCTGGTGGTTGCCATCCATCGCCGAGCCGATGTTCTTCTTGGCTTCGGCGCGCAGGCGCGTCACCAGTTTCTGGGTCGCAACCACATCGGGATAGGAGTCGGTAAAGCGCGAGCGCAAATCTTCCAGCCGGGATTCAGCTTCGGCAAGCGCGGTGCCCCTGCCCCCTGCATTGCTGTTGAGAATGATCGGCGCAGGCGCGGCGACGTTGAGAATGGCAGGCGTGCCGCCAAGCTGGCGGATAATGCTGTTGCGCCGGGTTGTGGCCGCATCCAGATCCGCTTGCGCTGACGCCAGATCCGACCTTGCCTTGTCGAGCCTTGCATCGGTGGAGGTGCCGGTAAAATATTCCAGATTGGCGGATTTGAACGCCGCGCGGCGCTTTTCGGTTTCCCGCAGCAACCGCTCATATTCGGCAACGCGCTCGCTGATGAACGACTGCACGCCTTCCACATCGCGCCGCTGATCGCCGACATTGGAATCCACAAGGATCGAGACCAACGACTGGGTGACCGCCTGGGCATAGGCCGGATCGCGATTGCTATAGGCTACGCCGAAGAGGTTTTTCGCGCCCAGCGAACGCAGCGAAACATCCTTCTGTACGTCGGTGACCTTTTCCTGAAGCGCCGCAGGGGTAAGCTGGGCGGCATGCGGATCGGTCAGCCGGATCACCTGTTCGATATTCGGGCGCGTGACCAGGGTGCGCAGCATGACCGTGACCTGCTGGTCCGCATCATTGCTGACAGCGAGCCCCTTCAACAGCGGCCGAAGCAGCGTGTCGGTATCGATGTAAACTTTGGCTTCCGATTGGTAGCTGTCCGGGATGATGCCAACGCCGATCCAGCCCACGAGGCAGATGAGCCAGGCAGCAACAATACCAAACCACCTGTACTGCCAGGTGCTGCTCAGATAGCTGAACAGCTGAACTTTCCAACTCTGCATATATCGTTACCTCGCCGGGATTCCTGGGCCTTGGCAGGATGAACGCTCATCAGCCCCCGAATTCTGACGTCCTCGCTTTGACTGGTGTTAGTCCCGCACGCTGTCGGCCGGAACATAGGGCGAGCCACCCCAAATCCGCAAGTCACTGGGAGATATGGGGTTAATCGCTTCCTCCGGCAAAGCCGCTCGCGTTAATAAGTGTAACCAGCAGATGACCTGCATGAAGACAGGCAGGGACCGGGCAGAGCCAGGCACGCAATGCGAATTCTGGTAAGGGCGCGAATGCCAACATCTATATCTGGTCGCCTTTCGCCGAGATGTGTTTGGCTTGCCAGTATGCGACGTATGGGCCAGTGCCGGG